>DATEDP010000081.1 GCA_035281585.1 bacterium | reverse complement strand
TGGCGTTGGAGAAGGAAATGCGCTTCGCGATCCGCGAAGGCGGCCGCACCGTCGGCGCCGGCGTCTGCACCGAGATCATTGAATAATTGTAGGGGCGACCCTTGCGGTCGCCCGTAGCACGAAGGTGATATGGTAGACTGGGCACCCGCAAGGGGTGCCCCTACAGGAAAAAATATGGCTGAAGAAACCCCAGGACAAAAAATCCGAATCCGGCTCAAGGCCTTCGACCACAAGTTGTTGGACCAGTCGGCTTCCGAAATCGTCGACACCGCCAAGCGGACCGGCGCTCGCATCGCGGGTCCGGTTCCGCTGCCGACCAAGATCGAGCGTTACACGGTCTTGCGTTCGCCCCACGTCGACAAGAAGTCGCGCGAGCAATTCGAGATCCGCACCCACAAACGTTTGTTGGATATTCTCGAACCGACCCAGCAGACCATCGACGCCTTGATGAGGCTCGATCTGTCCGCCGGCGTTGAGGTCGAGATTAAGATGGTATGAGCACCAAGAAGACGGTCAAACCCGGCCTGATCGGGAAAAAAATCGCAATGACCCAGATCTTCGCGGAAGGCGGCGACTACTATGGCGCCACCGTCCTCCAGGTCGGGCCCTGCATTGTCACCCAAGTGAAGAACGCCAAGAGCGACGGTTACAGCGCGCTCCAGCTCGGCTTCGGCGAGCTCGAGTTCCGCCGGGTCAACCGGGCCCAGCGCGGCCACTTCGAGAAGAAGGGCCTCCGCGCTTTCCGCCACCTCAAGGAAGTGCGCGTCCAAGACGCCGAGGGCTTCAAGGTCGGCCAACAGCTCGGCGTCGGTGCCTTCGAAGTCGGCCAGCGGGTCGACGTCACCGGCGTCTCCAAAGGCAAGGGCTTCCAGGGCGTCATCAAGCGGCACCATAAAGCCGGCGGCCCGGCGAGCCACGGCTCGACCTTCCACCGCAGCACCGGTTCGATCGGTCAACGGACCTATCCCGGCAAGGTCTTCAAGCTGATGGGCCTGCCCGGCCACATGGGCGATGAAAAGGTCACGGTCCGCAATCTCAAGATTTTGAAGGTCGATACCGAGCGGAACCTGCTGGTTCTCAACGGCGCCGTTCCCGGCGGCGAGAATGCGATTCTCTTGATTCGCACCTCCAACCCCGAATTCGAAAAGCGGCTCAAGGCCCAGGCTCCGGCCGAGAAGGCCGAGGTTGCGCCTGAAGCCCCGGCGGAGAATGCGCCGGCTGAAGGAAATGCGGAGGTGGCTTCGTGAGTACCCTAGCTCTCTACAATCAATCCGGTAAAAAGGTTCGCGACGTCGAAGTCGCCGAGGCCCTCTTGGCCGGTCCGATCCGCAAGTCGCTCCTTTACTATGCGGTTCGCAACCAGCTCGCCAATCGCCGGGCCGGCACCCACTCGACCAAGACCCGCGGCATGACCAGCGGCTCGACCAAGAAGATCTACCGCCAGAAGGGCACCGGCAATGCCCGCCACGGCGACGTCAAGGCGCTCTCGGTCGGCGGCGGCCGGATCTTCGGGCCCCATCCTCGGGATTATAGCTACACCATGCCCAAGGCCGCCAAGCGCCGGGCGCTCCAAACCGCGCTGGCTCTCAAGAACAAGGAAGGCGCGCTGCGAGTCGTCGAAGCTCCGGCTTGGAAAGAGATCAAGACCAAGCAGGCGGTGGAATTTTTTAAAGCCCTCGAGAGCAAATCCGCTCTCCTGGTCATCGCCGCCGGCAACGAGACCATCGAGCGCTCGGTCCGCAACTTGAAGGGCTTCAAGGTGATCCGGGTCGAAGGCCTCAACGTCTACGACGTGTTGAAGTACGACCACCTGCTAATTAGCGAAGATGCCCTCAAGGCCGTCACCGAGCGGGCCACGGTGCAATAAGGAGCAGCAAGGCTGGACTTGCTCCAGCCGCGCAGCAAACTCGAAGAGTTTGCGAAGCAAGAAAGACGATTTATGGAAATTCATCAAATCATCCGACGTCCCCTGGTCACCGAGAAAGGCACTCAGCTGCGCGAGCTGCGCAACCAGTATCTCTTCGAGGTCGACGACCGGGCCAGCAAGACCCAGGTCAAGGGCGCCATCGAGAAGCTTTTCAATGTGCATGTCGAGGACGTGAAGACTTTGAACGTCCGCGGCAAGATCAAGCGCGTCGGCCGCAGCGTCGGCCAGCGCTCCAACTGGAAGAAGGCCTACGTGACCTTGCGCGAAGGCGAGAAGATCGAGTTCTTCGAAGGGGTTTAAGCCATGGCAATGAAAGAATACAATCCGATCACCCCGGCCCGACGCGGCATGAACGGTTTCGATTTCTCGGAGATCACCAAGACCAAGCCCGAGAAATCGCTGCTCGACAAGAAGAGCCGTTCGGGCGGCCGCAATAACCATGGCCGGATCACCACCCGCCACATCGGCGGCGGCCACAAGAAGCGCTACCGGATCATCGATTTCCGACGCGACAAGAAGGATATCCCGGCCAAGGTCGCGGCGATCGAGTACGATCCCAACCGGACCGCCCGCTTGGCCCTGTTGTTCTACGCCGACGGCGAGAAGCGCTACATCATCGCGCCGCAGTCGTTGGTCGTGGGCCGCACCGTCATCGCTTCGGAGTCGGCCGACATCCTCCCGGGCAATGCCTTGCCGCTCAAGAACATCCCGGTCGGCACCAACATTTACAACATCGAGCTCAAGGTCGGCAAAGGCGGCCAGATCGCCCGCAGCGCCGGCACTTTTGCCCAGCTCATGGCCAAGGAAGGCCGTTACGCTCTGGTCAAGATGCCCTCGGGCGAGGTCCGCAAGGTCTTCATCGACTGCATGGCGACCATCGGCGAGACCAGCAACCCCGAGCACGAGAACATCACCTGGGGCAAGGCCGGCCGGACCCGTTGGCGCGGCATTCGGCCGACGGTCCGCGGTATGGTCATGAACCCGGTCGATCACCCCCACGGCGGCGGCGAAGGCTGCAGCAAGGGCGGCAACCATCCCTCGAGCCCCTGGGGCACGCCGGCCAAGGGCTACAAGACGCGCCAGAACAAGCGCACTCAAAACATGATCGTGAAGGATCGTCGTTCGAAATTATAAGGAAACGTTATGCCTCGTTCGTTGAAAAAAGGTCCCTGGGTCGATCGCTCGCTGCAAAAGAAGGTCGACGCCCAACAGGACCAGAAAAGCAAGAAGGTGATCAAGACTTGGTCGCGCCGCTCGATGGTCACGCCCGATTTCGTCGGCCTGACCTTCGCCGTCCACAACGGCCGCAAGTTTATCCCGGTCTTCGTCACCGAAAACATGGTCGGCCACAAATTGGGCGAGTTCGCGGCGACGCGGACCTTCCACATGCACTCCGGCGACCGTAAGGCCAAGGAGACCAAATAATGTCGGCCACCGCACGCATCAGCTATCTGAGAGTGGCGCCGCGCAAGGCCCGGCTGGTCGCGGATTTGATCCGCGGCAAGGGGGTCCAGAAGGCGCTCGATATCCTCTCGTTCACCAACCGCTACGTCGCCAAGGATTTCAAGAAGCTGCTTCGTTCGGCCTTGGCCAATGCCGAGCAAAAGGGCGGGATGGATCCGGACAACCTCATCGTGAAGACGGTGATGGTCGACCAAGGGCCGACCCTGAAGCGTTGGCAGGCCCGGGCCCGCGGCTCGGCCTTCAAGATCGAGAAGAAGACCAGTCACGTCACTTTAATTTTGGCGGAGAAGTAGAATTATGGGTCAGAAAGTTCATCCCATCGGATTTCGAGTCGGTATCACCAAGCCCTGGCTTTCGAAGTGGTACGCCAAGCGCAACTACGCCGAGTTCCTCCACGAGGACGTGAAGTTCCGCCGCGAAGTGAAGAAGAAACTCTATTCGACCGGCGTCTCCAAGGTCGAGATCGAGCGGGCCGCCCGCAAGGTGAAGGTGATCATCCATACCGCGCGTCCCGGCCTGGTCATCGGCAAGAAGGGCGCCGGGATCGACGCTCTCCGGGCCGAGCTGGCCAAGAAGAGCTCCTGCGAGGTCTTCCTCGACATCCAGGAGGTCCGCAAGGCCGAGATCGACGCCCAGCTGGTCGCCGAAAACATCGCGATGCAGCTCGAGCGCCGGGTGGCTTTCCGCCGGGCGATGAAGAAGGCCGTCCAGTCGGCCCAGAAGTTCGGCGCCAAGGGCGTCAAGGTCATGGTTGCCGGCCGCTTGGGCGGCGCCGAGATCGCCCGGACCGAGTGGTACCGCGAGGGCCGGGTTCCGCTGCAGACCCTCCGGGCCGACATCGATTACGCGACCGCCGAAGCCAACACGACTTACGGCGTGATCGGAGTCAAGGTTTGGATCTTCAAGGGCGAGATCTTGGGGCCGGTCGAGACCCAGGCCACGCCTTTCCAAGCGAGCACGACGCCGGCTCCGGCCGCGCCGGCCGCCGAATAAACGGATTAAACGATTAGGAACGCATTATGTTGATCCCAAAGAAGGTCAAATACCGAAAGCAGCAGAAGGGCCGGATGCGGGGCAAGGCCTATCGCGGCTGCAACCTCAACTTCGGCGACTTCGCGATCCAAGCCACCGACTGCGGCCGCCTGACCTCGCGCCAGATCGAGGCCGGCCGTATCGCGATCAACCGCTGCATCAAGCGCGGCGGCAAGGTCTGGATCCGGGTCTTCCCGGACAAGCCGATCACCAAGAAGCCGCTCGAAACCCGTATGGGTAAAGGCAAGGGCAACCCCGAAGAATGGGTGGCCGTGATCAAGCCGGGCCGGATTATCTACGAGATGGAAGGCGTCACCGCCGACATCGCGTTGGAGGCCCTGACCCTGGCCAAGCACAAGCTGCCGATCAAGACCAAGATTTTGACCCGGGAGGGATACCGTGACGCCAAGTGAGATCCGCGAGAAGAATTTGAAGGAACTGACGGCCCTCGAGAAGGACCTCCGCGAGGAGCTGTTCAAGCTGCGCATGCAGAACGCCACCGGCTCGCTGGAGAAGTCCCACCGCCTCAAAGAGGTCCGGCGGGACATCGCCCGGGTCCTCACCGTGGCCAAGCAGAAGAAGGCCGCTGAAAAAGGAGCGAAGGCTTAAGTATGGCTGAGAAGAACCACAAAAGAAAAACCAAGATCGGCACCGTCGTCAGCAACAAGATGCAGAAAACGGTGGTCGTTTCGGTCGACCGGCTGGTCATGCACCCCGGTTACAAGAAATATTACAAGCGCCGTTCCAAGTTCAAAGCCCACGACGAGAAGGGTGCCTGCCAGGTCGGCGACGTGGTCGAGCTCATCGAGAGCCGTCCGCTCTCCAAAACCAAGCGCTGGGCGGTCCACTCGATCGTCAAGAAGGAAGGCGCGAAGGGGTAAGCCATGATTCAACAGCAAACCATCCTCGATTCCGCGGACAATTCCGGCGCCAAGAAGCTGATGTGCATCAAGGTGCTCGGTGGAACCCGCCGCAAGTACGCCAGCATCGGCGACATCATCGTCGTGTCGGTGAAGGAGGCGCTGCCCGACTCCAAGGTGAAGAAGGGCGACGTCAAGAAGGGGGTCATCGTCCGGACCCGCCGCGAAATCCAGCGGACCGACGGCTCTTACATCCGCTTCGACCAAAACTCGATCGTCCTGATCAACGACGCCGGCGAGCCGATCGGGACCCGCATCTTCGGGCCGGTCGCCCGCGAGCTGCGCGCCAAGAAGTTCATGAAGATCATCTCGCTCGCCCCGGAGGTCATCTAATATGCCAGCGATCCGCAAGAACGACCAAGTGATCGTGATCACCGGCAGCGACAAGGGCAAGGTCGGCCGGGTCCTTCGGGTCTTCCCCAAGGAAAGCCGAGTGCTGGTCGAGAAGGTCAACGTGGTGAAGCGCCATTCCAAGCCTTCGGCCAAGAACCGCCAAGGCGGGATCGTCGAGAAGGAAGCGAAGATCCATATCTCCAACGTGATGCTGCTCGATCCCAAAAAGTCCGAGCCGACCCGAGTCGGGTCCCAAGTGGGCAAGGACGGCAAAAAGGTCCGGGTCAGCAAGAAGAGCAAGGAAGTCATTGCGAGCGCGAGCAAGTAGAAAGAAAAAGGCAGGTTCCCGTGGCTAAATCCACCTACGCAGAAAAATATAAGAATGAAGTCATTCCGGCGCTGATGAAGGAATTCAACTTCGCCAACGTCATGCAAGTGCCGAAGCTCCAGAAGATCGTCATCAATATGTCGCTCTCCGAGGCCCTGCAGAACTCCAAGGTCCTCGACACCGCGGCCGAGGAGCTCAAGACCATCACCGGTCAGAAGCCGGTGATCACCAAGGCTAAGAAGTCGATCGCGGCCTTCAAGCTCCGCGAAGGCCAGAAGCTCGGCGTCATGGTGACCCTGCGCAAGGAGCGGATGTACGAGTTCCTCAACCGGCTCTGCAACATCGCGCTGCCCCGGGTCCGCGACTTCAAGGGAATCAGCGGCCGGGCCTTCGATGGCCGCGGCAATTACACCCTGGGCATCACCGAGCAGATCATCTTCCCCGAGATCAACTACGACCGGATCGACAAGATTCGGGGAATGAACATCACCATCGTGACCACGGCCCAGAACGACGAAGAGGGCAAGGCGCTCTTGAAGCACCTCGGCATGCCCTTTAGGAATTAAAGGAAAGAATATGGCTAAAACCTCCCTCATGGTCAAAGCGTCCCGGAAGCCGAAGTTCAAGGTCCGGGGCTACAATCGATGCGGTCTTTGCGGCCGGCCCCGAGCTTACTTCCGTAAGTTCAAGATGTGCCGTCTCTGCTTCCGCAAGCTGGCCCGGCAAGGCGAAATCCCGGGCGTGACCAAGGCAAGTTGGTAATTTTTTGGAGAACGCAAGATGACTGATCCCATCGCAGACATGCTCACCCGAATCCGAAACGCCGTGACGGCGCGTCACGAAGTCGTGGAGATCCCGGCTTCAAAGATGAAGATCGCCGTTGCCGAGCTGCTCAAGGAAGAGGGCTTCATCAAGGATTTTCACGTGGTCGACTACAAGAACCAAGGCAAAATCTTGGTCACCTTGAAGTACCGCGGCAAGAACCAATCTTGCATCGTCGGCCTCCGCCGATTGAGCAAGCCCGGTTGCCGCCGTTACGTCGGCTATCAAGAGATTCAACCGGTCCTGAACGGCTTGGGAGTCGCGATTCTCTCGACTCCCAAGGGCGTGCTGACCGACAAGAAAGCCCGCGAGTTGAAAGTGGGCGGCGAACTCCTTTTAAGCATCTGGTAGGAAACTATGTCCCGTACAGGTAAAAAAGAAATTCCGATCCCGGATAAAGTCAAGATCAAGCTGACCGGCCAAAAGGTCGACGTCGAAGGCCCGCTCGGCAAGCTGAGCCGCGAGGTCCATCCGGCGATCAAGGTTGTCCAGCAGGACAAGGTTCTCGTCCTCCAAAGGAGCGATGACGAGCCCAACACCCGGTCGCTCCACGGCCTTAGCCGGGCCTTGGTCGCCAATATGGTTCACGGCGTGAGCGAAGGCTTCACCCGCGAGCTCGACATCACCGGCGTCGGTTATCGGGCCGAGGTGAAGGGCAACGACCTCAACTTGACCTTGGGCTTCTCCCATCCGGTGATCTTCCCGATCCCGGGCGGCATCAAGATCGCGGTCGATAAGCAGACTCACCTGGTCATCAAGGGCCAGGACCGCGAGCTGGTCGGCCAAGTGGCCTCGGATATCCGCGACCTGCGGCCGCCGGAGCCTTACAAGGGCAAGGGAATCCGTTATTCCGACGAAGTGATCCGCCGCAAGGCCGGTAAGACCGCGGCGGGAGGTAAGTAATTATGAGCAAGAAAATCGAAGGCCGCCTGCGCCGCAAGCAGCGCATTCGCAAAAAGATCACCGGGACCACCGAGCGGCCCCGCCTCACGATCTACCGCAGCCTGAAGCACATTTACTGCCAGGTGATCGACGACGTGACCGGGAAGACCATCGTCTCGGCCTCGACCAACGAGAAAGGCCAAAGCGAGGGCCGGAGCAACAAGGCCGGCGCCGTCGACCTGGGCAAGCGGATCGCCGAGAAGGCCAAGGGCGCCAATGTCGCCAACGTCGTTTTCGACCGCAATGGTTACATCTATCACGGCTGCGTCAAGGCTTTCGCCGATGCCGCCCGCGAAGCCGGATTGCAATTTTAAGGAACGGAACAGGAAATACCTATGGCAAGAAGACTTGATTCCAACGAAAGCGAATTGACCGAACGCCTGGTCAGCATCAACCGGGTCGCCAAGGTCGTCAAGGGCGGGCGCCGCTTCAGCTTCAGCGCCTTGGTCGTCGTCGGAGACGGCAAGGGCCGGGTCGGCTCGGGCTTGGGCAAGGCCAACGAAGTTCCCGAAGCCATTCGCAAGGCCACCGAACAGGCCAAGAAGAGCATGGTGCCGGTCGCGGTGATCAAGGGTTCGATCCCTCACGAAATCCTCGGCAACTACGGCGCCGCCAACGTCCTGCTCAAGCCGGCGGCCGAAGGTACCGGCGTCATCGCCGGCGGCGCGGTCCGAGCGGTCGTGGAATCTGCCGGCATCCACAACATCTTGACCAAGACCATCGGCACCAACAATCCGCACAACGTCGTCAAGGCGACGATCAACGGGCTGACCCGGCTGCGCTCGATCGACCAGGTGATGGCCGCGAGGAGGGCTTCCTAATGGCCGGTTTTCTCAAAGTCGAATTGATCCACGGCGCCATCGCCCGCGATCAGCGCCAAAAAGACACGCTCCGCGGCCTCGGCCTCCGTCGCCGCCACCAGCAGCGGGTTTTGCAGGACACTCCGGCGATCCGCGGGATGATCCGCAAGGTCTTCGACCTGGTGAAGTTCGAAACCGTGGCCACGGGCGCCAAGCCCAAGCGCGAAACGGTCGTCACTTACAAGCTCGGTCCCAAGCCCAGCGAGAGCAAAGCTTTGTCCAAGACCCAGCAGCGCAAGGCGAAGGCCGCCGAAGCCAAGGCTTCGGGCGCCAAGCCGAAGAAGGCGGCCAAGGCCGCCGCCGCGAAGCCCGCTGCCAAGGAAAGCAAGAAGCCGGCCGCCAAGAAGCCGGCCAAGAAATCGAAGGAATAAGCCATGGGTAAATTTTTAAGCGAGATGAAGGCGCCGCGCGGCGCCACCAAAAACAAGAAACGCTTGGGCCGGGGCGATGCCAGCGGCCATGGCGGAACTTCGACCAAGGGACATAAGGGCCAAAGGGCCCGGGCCGGCGGCTATCACAAAGGCCCGACTTTCGAGGGCGGTCAGATGCCCTTGGCGCGGAGGCTTCCGAAGCGTGGCTTCACTAACATCTTCCGCAAGGAATATGCCGTGCTCAACTTGGGCGACCTCGAGGGCATCCCGGCCGGAACCGTCGTCGACGCCGCTTATCTCAAAACCAACCGGAAGATCCGCAGCCTTCGCGACGGGATCAAGATCCTGGGCGACGGCGAGATCAAGGTGGCCTTGACCGTGGTGGCCGACAAGTTCTCGGCTACGGCCAAGGAAAAGATCGAAAAGTCCGGCGGCACCGCCAAGCTCGTTCAAGCGGCCTCCTAAACAAGACGGAGCATCATGTCGAGTCTCGGAAACATCACCAAGCTCCCCGAACTGCGCAAGCGCATCCTTTTCACCATTTTGATGCTCGGAGTCTACCGGCTCGGCGTCTATGTGCCGACTCCGGGAGTGAATCCCGAGGCGATCCAGCGGCTGGTCAGCCAAGGCACGGTTTTCGGGATTTTCAATCTCTTCTCGGGCGGCGCGCTCGAGAATTTCTCGGTCTTCGCCCTGGGCATCATGCCCTATATCAGCGCCTCGATCATCTTCCAGCTCCTGACCGTCGTCATCCCGGCTTTGGAAAAGCTGCAAAAGGAAGGCGAATCCGGCCGCAAGAAGATCACCCAGTGGACCCGCTACGGCACCATCGTCTTGGCGGTCATCCAGGGCTTGGGTATCAGCTATGGCCTCGAGAAGCAGGGCGTCCTCCTTCCCCAGGTCGGCGGCATTTCCTTCTACGTCCTGACCGTCGTCACCCTGGCCAGCGGCACCGCCTTCATCATGTGGCTGGGCGAGCAGATCACCGAGCGCGGCATCGGCAATGGAATTTCCTTGATCATCTTTTCCGGCATCGTGGCCCGGATTCCCAGCGCGATGCGCGACGCCTGGACGACCAAAGAGCAATTCGGCAGCTTGCTGGGCTTCCTGCTGCTCCTGGCTTTCATCGTTTTGGTCATCGGCGTGATCATCTACTGCGAACGCGGCCAGCGCCGGATCCCGATCAACTATGCCAAGCGGGTGGTGGGCCGGAAGATGTATAGCGGCCAAACCAGCCACTTACCCTTGAAGATCAACACCTCCGGCGTCATCCCGCCGATTTTCGCGTCTTCTTTGATCCTCTTCCCGGCCACCATCGCCCAGTTCGTGCAAAACCCCAAGATTCAGGCCTTGGCCAACAGCTTGGCTTCGGGCTGGCTCCACACCGCGCTCTACGTCAGCCTCATTATTTTCTTCTGCTATTTCTACACCGCGGTGACTTTCAATCCGGTCGACGTCGCCGATAACATCAAGAAGTATGGCGGCTTCATCCCCGGCATCCGCCCGGGCAAACCGACCGCCGACTACATCGATAAGGTCCTGTCGCGGATCACCTTGGGCGGGGCCCTTTACGTCGCCGCGATCTGCGTTCTCCCTGAAATTTTGATCACCCGCTTCGGAATTCCCCAATCGCTGGCCGTCACCTTCGGCGGCACTTCGCTGCTGATCGTCGTCGGCGTCGCGATGGACACCGTCGCTCAAATGGAATCCCACCTCCTGACCCGAAATTACGAGGGCTTTCTTGGCGCCAAAGCCGGTAAGTTCAAGGGCAGAAGGGCGGCGCTCCGATGATCCTGATCCTGTTGGGAGCGCCGGGCGCCGGCAAAGGCACCCAGGCCAAGCTGCTCCAGGAGAAGCTCAAAATTCCTCAGATTTCGACCGGCGACATGCTTCGGGCGGCCAAGCAGGCCAAGACCCCCTTGGGCGTCGAAGCCGAAAAGTTCATGAACGCCGGCCAGCTGGTGCCCGACGAGGTCGTCATCAGCCTGATCCGCGAACGGCTGAAAGACCCCGACACCCGCGGCGGCTTCATCCTCGACGGCTTCCCCCGGACCGTGGCCCAGGCCGAAGCCTTAGGCCAGCTGCTGGGCGAGCTGGGCCGAAAGCTCGACGTGGTCCTCAACCTGGAAGTTCCGGAGCAAGAATTGGTCGAGCGGCTGACCGGCCGGCGGACTTGCCCCCAATGCGGCGCCGGTTATCACCTCAAGTTTTCGCCGCCCAAGAGCGACGAGATCTGCGACCGCTGCGGCAGCTCCCTGATTCAGCGCGAGGACGACAAGGAGGCGACGATTCGCCACCGCCTCAAGGTCTACAACGACCAAACCGCGCCCTTGGTGAAGTATTACGAGAAGGCCGGCCAGCTGAGGCCCAGCGGCGGGATCGGATCGACCGAGGAGGTTTTCCAGCGCCTGCTGTCGAGCCTGCCCCGCGGCTAGGGCTGGCGCCGGGGACGCCGAAAGTTTAAGATAATGGCCCTGAAAAGTAGCAAGGGGCTTTAGCCCCGCTCTTCAAGCGAGGATCGACAGCGGGGCTAAAGCCCCTTGCTACTGGTGAATTGGTGATTACTCTTAAGTCAAAAGATGAGATCGAGAAGATTCGCCGAGCCGGGCAGGTGGTGGCCGAGGCCATCCTCTATGTCGCCGAAGCGGTGAAACCGGGGGCGACCACCCTGGACATCGACCGGCTGGCCGAAGAGTTCATCGTCGGCAAGGGAATGATCCCGGCCTTCAAGGGAATGTATGGCTTCAAGCACACCCTTTGCCTCTCGATCAACGAGGAGGTGGTCCATGGGATCCCCTCCAATAAGCGGATCTTGAAGGAGGGGGACATCCTGGGGGTCGATTGCGGGGCCGTCTACGAGGGTTTTTATGGCGATAGCGCCCGGACTATCCCTTGCGGGAAGGTCAGCCCCGAGGTCCAAAGGCTGATCGAGGTCACCCGGGAGTCGCTGAACCGGGGCATCGAGCAGATGCACCCCAATAAGCGGCTCTACGATATCGGGGCGGCGGTCCAGGCCCATGCCGAGGGAGCCGGCTTCAAGGTGGTCAAGGAATACGTGGGCCATGGGATCGGCCGGGCCTTGCATGAGGACCCTCAAGTGCCCAATTACGGCACTCCGGGCACCGGCATGAGGCTAAAAACCGGGATGGTCCTGGCCATTGAGCCCATGGTGAACATTGGGGGCGAAGAAACGTACATTTTGGAGGACGGCTGGACGGTGGTAACCAAAGATGGCAGTTATTCCGCCCACTTCGAGGATACCATCGCGATTACGGAAAATGGGCCGGAAATCTTGACTCGTTTGGAATAAATGGGTATAGAGCCGGACCTTTTCGGAAAGGGCCTTTCGAAGCTTGTAACCACTTGATATGTCAAAGGAAGAATCCATCGAGGTCGAGGGGGTCGTGCTAGAGCCGCTCCCCAACGCCATGTTTAAAGTGAAGCTCGAAAACGGCCATCAGGTGCTGGCACACATTTCTGGAAAGATGCGCATGCATTTTATTAAGATCCTTCCCGGAGATAAAGTGAAGCTTGAGCTTTCGCCTTACGATCTCAGCCGCGGCCGGATCACCTATCGCGCGAAGTAGAAAAGAGAATTTTATGAAAGTCCGTTCCTCCGTCAAAAAGATTTGTCCGAAGTGCAAGGTCATCCGCCGCGAGGGAGTCCTCCGCGTGATCTGCGAAAACCCTCGGCATAAACAGAAGCAAGGATAAGCTAAAGCATGGCACGCATCGCGGGAGTCGATCTCCCTAGCAAAAAACGCATCGAAGTCGCGCTCCAGTATGTCTTCGGCATCGGCAAGAGCCGCGCGAAAGAAATCCTGCGGGAGACCAAGATTTCCCCCGATCTCCGGGCCGAGAAGCTGAGCGACGCCGAAGTCGCCCAGATCCGGGCTTACATCGACGGAAATTTCAAAGTGGAAGGCGACCTTCGCCGCGACGTCTCGATGAACATCAAGCGTCTCGTCGATCAGGGAACCTACCGCGGACAGCGCCACCGCAAGGGCCTCCCGGCCCGCGGCCAACGCACCAAGACCAACGCCCGGACTCGCAAGGGCCCGCGCAAAACCGTGGCCGGCAAGAAGCAGGCGCCTTCGAAGGGATAATGAAACATGGCTAAAGAAGAAAAAGCGGCGGCGGCCTCCACCGAAGCGGCGGCCAAGCCCGGCAAGAAGATTAAAAAGAAGAAGAAGGTCCGCAAGAACATCGCCATCGGCGTCGTTCACATCAATGCGACCTTCAATAACACCATCGTCACCGTCACCGATCCTTCCGGCAACGTCATCGCTTGGAGCACCTCCGGCGCCAAGGGCTTCAAGGGCTCGCGCAAGAGCACTCCCTTCGCCGCCCAGATCGCGGCCGAAGACGCCGTTCGCAAGGCGATGGAGCACGGGCTGCGCAGCGCCAGCGTTTTGGTGAAGGGACCGGGCTCGGGCCGCGAGTCGGCCTTGCGGGCCATCGCCAACGCCGGTGTGCGGGTGACCAGCATTCGCGACGTGACGCCGATTCCGCACAACGGCTGCCGTCCGCCCAAGAAACGCCGAGTTTAACCGAGGAAATCATGGCTAGATACAACGAATCCGTTTGCCGACTTTGCCGCCGCGAGGGCCTGAAGCTCTTCCTGAAGGGCGACCGCTGCTACACCGACAAGTGCGCCATCGAGCGCCGGGCCTATCCGCCGGGCCAGCACGGCCAGGCCCGCAGCAAGTTCTCGGAATACGGCACCCAGCTGCGGGAAAAGCAGAAGGTGAAGCGCATCTACGGTTTGCTCGAAAAACAATTCCGCCTGACCTTCGGCGAGGCCGAGCGTCAAAAGGGCGTCACCGGCGAAACCTTGCTCAACCGCCTGGAGTCGCGGCTCGACACCGTCGTTTACCGGGCCGGCTTCGCCAACAGCCGCAACGAGGCCCGGCAACTGGTGCTCCACGGCCACTTTTCGGTGAACGGCATTAAGGTGAATACGCCTTCTTATATCCTGCGGTCCGGCGACACCGTGACCCTGCGGGAGAAGAGCAAAAAGATCGATCGCATCGTGAAAGCCCTCGAGGCGGTGGACCGCCGCGGCGTTCCGTCCTGGCTCGAGCTCGACAAGAACGCCTGCAAGGCGAGCTTGAAGGCGACCCCGGTGCGGGCCGAGATGACGCTGCCGATCACCGAGCAGCTCATCGTCGAACTTTATTCCAAATAGTTGAAATCGCAAAAGCGGAGGATCCAGCGACATGACCAACGCTATCGTCGCAAAAAATTGGCGCAGCCTGATTAAACCCAAGATCTTGGAAGTCGAGAAGGAAACCCACACCTCGACCTACGGCAAGTTCGTGGCTAAACCATTGGAACGGGGCTTCGGCCTCACCATCGGGAACGGCCTGCGCCGGATCCTGCTTTCCTCGATCCAGGGAGCCGCCGTCACCTCGATCAAGATCGACGGGGTGCTCCACGAGTTCTCGACCGTCCCCGGCGTCAAGGAAGACGTCGCCGACATCATCCTCAACCTCAAGGAGCTGAAGCTCAAGCTCCATACGGTGGATGAGGAAGTCATCCGGATCGAGGCCAAGGGCGAAAAGGAAGTGAAGGCTGGCGACATCTTGACGACTCAAAACGTCGAGATCCTCAACCCCGACCTCCACATCGCGACCCTGTCGCCCGATGCCAAGCTCAACATGGAGATGAAGGTCAAGATCGGAAAAGGCTACGTTCCGGCCGAGTTCAACAAGAGCGAGTCCGACAGCGTCGGCGTCATCGCGATCGATGCGCTGTTCTCGCCGATCACCAAGGTCAACTACAACGTCACCAACGCCCGCGTCGGCCGTTCGACCGATTACGACCGCTTGACCCTGGAGGTCTGGACCGACGGCAGCGTCCTGCCCGAGGATTCGGTGGCTTACGCCGCCAAGATCCTCAAGGATCAAATGTCGATCTTCATCAACTTCGAGGAAGAGGTCGAGCCCGAAGTCATCGAAATCTCCGACGATCGCCCCAGCTTCAACGAGAACCTGAGCAAGCGGGTCGACGAGCTCGAGCTTTCGGTTCGCTCGGCCAACTGCCTCCAGAACGCCAACATCAAGTATATCGGCGAGCTGGTCCAGAAGAGCGAGAGCGAGATGCTCAAGACCAAGAATTTCGGCCGCAAATCGCTCAACGAGATCAAGGAGATCCTTCAAGAGATGGGTCTCGGTCTCGGCATGAAGGTCGAGGGCTGGAACGCTCCCAGCACTCAAGAGGAAATCGCGCCTCCCACCGACGAGGCCTAAGATTCAGGAATAGAAGGTTATGCGCCATCAAGTACGCAAGAAACGCTTTGGACGTCACAGCTCGCACCGCATCGCGATGTTCCGCAACATGGTCACCTCGCTGATCGAGGCCGAGCGCATCACCACCACCTTGGCCAAGGCCAAGGAGCTCCGCCGCTTCGCCGAGAAGATGGTGACTTTGGCCAAGAACGGCTCGCTCCATGCCCGCCGCCAGGCGGCGGCCTATGTCCGGGGCTCCTCCGCGGTCCAGAAGCTCTTTGCCGAGCTGGGTCCCCGCTTCAAGGAGCGCCAGGGCGGCTACACCCGCATCCTCAAACTGGGCAATCGGCTGGGCGATGGCGCCGAGATGGCCATCATCGAGTATTTGGGTTACCAACCCCGGGTGAAGAAGGCCAAGACCGAAGCTCCGGCCGCCGACGCCAAGGCTGAGAAGAAAGAAAAGCCGGCGAAGCAAGAGAAGGCCGAAAAGAAAGAAAAGGTCGAGAAGAAGGCCAAGGCCGAGAAGAAGCCGGCAACCAAGAAGGAAAAGGCCGAAAAGCCCGAGAAAAAGAAGGCCGAAAAAAAGAAGGAAAAATAAGCCGTCCTTCGATAGAAATTGAAACGCCCCGCCTCGCGGGGCGTTTTACTTTGCGCCCCTATGATGAAGTGGAGAGTTTTCCTATTTGCGATCTTGCTAGCCGTGGCCGGTACCGGGCTTTATTTGACTTTGTTCCACCGCCCCGAAACCGGACCCAAGATCGGCGCCGGCGCGCCCGATTTCACGCTTCCCGGCCGCGACGGCAAGCCGGTCTCGCTCGCCTCTTTTCGCGGCCGCCCCGTCCTGCTTAACTTTTGGGCCACCTGGTGCGGGCCCTGCCAGCAGGAAATGCCTTCCTTGGAGGCGCTGTACCAGCGCTATAAGGATCGTGGTTTCGTCATCCTCGGCGTCAGCCTCGACGAGGAGGGCTGGCCGGTGGTGGAGGATTTCCTGAAGCGGGTGCCGGTGGATTTTCCGCTCCTGCTTGATTCGGCCCAGGCCGTCAGCGACGCTTATCAAATTTACCGAATTCCCGAAACCTACTTGATCGATGCCGAGGGTAAGATCGTCGACAAATTCGTCGGCCCGCAAGACTATAACCAGGAGATCTTCTACAAGAAAGTGGAGCGCACGCTGTCATCCCCAGACTTGTAGGGGCGCCCCTTGCGGGCGCCCGTCTACCATCCATTGTTCGTGCGCAGGGCGGGCGCAAGGCCCGCCCCTACTAGAATGACGCTGCTTTGTTGCTTTTGGCGGCGATCTGGTTGTGAGCGTCGACCAGGACCACCTTGGGCTCGTGGGCGGCGGCCTTTTCCTCGGCCAGCATCGTGAAGGTGGAGATGATCACGACGTCGCCCTTCTTGGCCAGGTGGGCCGCGGCTCCGTTGATGCAGACGGTCCCCGAGCCGCGGGGGGCCGGCAGGGCGTAGGTCTCGAAGCGGTTGCCGTTGGTCACGTCCCAAATGTGAACATGCTCGTGGGGCAGGATGTCCGCGGCCTCCAGCAGGTTGACGTCGACCGAGACGCTGCCCTCATAATGAAGGTCGGCGTCGGTCACCGTCGCCCGGTGAATTTTCGATTTGAGTAGACTGCGGAACACCTCCTCAGCCTAATATGCCCCGAGAAAGGGTGTCAAGCCGGCACGATGATTAGGAAATTCCTTCAACGCGCGTCCAATATCGCCCATAGCCTGGGGCATTTCGGCCGTTTGGGCAAGACGGCGGCGACCCGATCCTTCTTGAAAAAGGAGAGAAAAAAGCTCTTGGTCAAGCTCGGCGAGAGGGCCATGAGTTGGCTGGAGAAGCACCCGGAGAGCTCGCCCGACCTGCAGCGGGTCGTGGCTCAGATCCATAAGATCGATGAGTTGCTTTCGCGGGAAGATTACGGGGGCGGGCAGGGAGTGGATTTCTCCCGGCCCGCCAAACGCAAATCCAAACGAGCCGAATGACGGCCCGGAGGGAGCATGAAGCCGACCCGCCTTTTTCTTGCCCTGATCGCCCTGATAACCGCCTGCTCCGGCGCCGACCCGATTGATTCACCGGCCCCCGATCCCAGCCCTGCCGACCAAACGACACCTCATTTTCTCCAAGCGCCCCGGCTGACTTTGGCCCCCAACGAAGACACGCCGCTGGCCGCTTCCTTGGAAGCCCTGACCGACGAGCCGGCCTCGATCGAAGTGGAGGTGAGCGATGGTCAGAGGACCTGGAGCATTCCGGCATCGTCTCTGGCCGTATCGCATCGCTTGACGCTCCTGGGTTTCAGCCCGGGAAAAAGCCACCAGATCCGGGTGCGGGCCCGGGATGAGGCCGGCAACCTTGGCGAATGGCCCGAAGCCCTCGAGGCCGTGACCGAGCCCTTACCGGTCGGTTTTCCCACCTTCACCGTTCAAAGCGATCCGGAACGAATGGAGCCGGGGATCACCTTGTTTCGGATTCGCGGCCGCGAAGCCCAAGCTTCGTTTGGAACCTATATTTTGGCCGTCGATGAAGTGGGACGAATCGTCTGGCTCCATCGTGGCGATGCCACCGACGTGAAAAAAAGCTCGGATGGAAACCTGCTCATTCTCGGCGGTGGAAGCATTCGCAAGATCGATTTTTTGGGAAACGTCCTCCAGGAATGGGGAACCGAATCCGACCCCGGCGGCCCCGGAGCGATTCCCATCGCCAATCGCGGCTTTCATCACGAAGTGCTGGAGATGTCCGATGGGAACTTGGTCGCCTTGGGCTTGGAGGCCCGGGCCTTTTCCGATTATCCCTCCAGCGCCAGCGATCCGGCCGCGCCCACCGAAACCGCCAACGTCGTCGGCGACGTCGTCGTGGAATTCACGCCGGGAGGAGAAATCGTCCGGCAGCATCGGCTGCTCGACATGATCGATCCCTACCGGATCAATTACTCGTCCTTGGGCGGCATTTATAACGCCCAGTTCCCCGAGCTCGCCGGCGGAACCCGCGATTGGTCCCATGGCAATGCGGTGGTCTATGACGCCGAAGACGACTCTTTCCTGGTCTCGATGCGCCACCAAGATGCGGTGGTGAAGTTCCGGCGCTCGACCGGCGAGCTGATCTGGATCTTGGGGCCCCACGAAAACTGGGACTCGGCGGCCTTTGGGTCTTATTTGCTGGCCCCGCTGAACCAGCAGCCGGGATTTTTTTGGCCCTACCATCAGCACGCCCCGATGATTTTGCCGAATCGGAATATCCTGCTCTTCGACAACGGCAATTTCCGGGCATCGCCCTTCGACGCCAAGCTCCCGGACGAAGAGAACTACAGCCGGGCCGTCGAATACCGGATTGACGAATCGGCGATGACCATCGAAAAAATCTGGGAATACGGCGAAGAAGAGGGGATCTATGCCGATTTCGTGGGTGACGCCGACTACCTTCCCCAGACCGGGAACGTTCTCATTGCTTTTGGCGGAATCAAGACTCCCGAGGGCTACCGGGCCAGGCTGATCGAGGTGAATCGGAGCGGCGCTCCCGAGAAGGTTTTCGATCTTTCGCTGAACGAGCCCCATTTCTTCGTCTATCGAGCGCTCCGCTACCCTTCGCTTTAAGAGGCTCGAAAGGTTCATAATTGGCTAGACGACTGTTCGGATTTCTTGGAAAATTGCCGGGGATAATCGGTAAAACGTCACTATTTGGGGGTTCTGGGGAATGAAAAACTCGTCGCTCACCTGGGGTGCATTTCTAGCTTTCACTCTTTCCATGCTGTTGGTTGCTCCGCTCAAGGCCAATGGGCTGAAGCCCTGGCCACTGCTTTTGGAGCCGACTCAGCGCTTCACCCTCTATGGGGCTAACCAGGACGTGGTCTATGATCGGGTCACCGGGCTCCTCTGGGAGCGGAGCCCCAGCGGAACCAGCAATATCAGTTGGACCAACGCGGTCGACGGCTGCATCAGCAAGGTCTATCCCGGCGACATCTTCACTATCGGCTCCACCGGTGGATGGCGCTTGCCGACGGTCGAAGAGTTGACCAGCCTCCAAAAGCTGGTGTTTTACGATGACCATGGCCAAGGCACCGATGAGTACCGTTATGCGCCCAGCTCGGATCTCTTCGAAAACGTGGATGGTCTCTACTGGGCTTTCACGACCTATCCTTTCTCCGGTGTGGTGAGTAATCCCGATCAGGCTTACCGAGTTGCTTTCGGCACCTTTTCTCCGGCGCTCTCGCCGGACCTCAAGACGGATTCCAGCGCCAAGCGCTGGTGCGTCTACGGAGGATCGAATCCGGTCCAATTCTTCCATCCGGCGCCCTGACGGCCGGTTTAAGCCCTGGATCACTTGATCAACTGTGGGGATTTGTCTGACATAAGACATTTTTTCCGATTCCTCTAAAGTGCCAATCTAACGCGATAATTTTCGCTGGTGGCGAAAGAAGCCACTTTCGACGCTTGGCCGTCGTTGGCCTTGTCCATAAAGTCAAATAATTCTAATAACTTAACTTCATCACCGGCTGGTCTTCCTTTTGCTTGGCACTTCTCACCATGAAAAAACATCTATTGGGAATTTTCTTCGCCCTGAGCGTCGCCGCCTGCGGTGGCGGGAGCGTTCAAGGTCCAAATCAACCGCCGGCGGATCCCTCGAATCCCGGAACCGCCGAAGAAGCCTTGGCCAAGGGTCTGGAGGCCTTCCGGAATCGCGACTTAGCCGGCGCCCGGGACGCTTTCTGCAAGGAGCTGCCCGACGAGCCCAACGACTCCCGGCTGGCTTTCGGCTGTTTCTGGGCCAAAACGATGCTGCTGCCGGCCAACCCTGCGCTGGCGGCGATCTTCGGAGTCTTCGGCGAGGATTTTGCGGTCGACGTCGACTACTATGGGCCGGCCGGGGTTTTCACGAACCTCGAGCTGGTGGATCGGCCGGGCGGCGACTTCTTTCCGCAATTCAACTACGTCGAATTCGATTTGCCCTTCGCCCAGCGGATGAGGGAGACTGAAATGGGCTCGGTGCTTTCAACCTTGATCCAATTGGCCTTGGACCACGGCGTTTCGCTTCGCGACCTTCAGGGGATGATGGAGGACTTCATTCCGGTCCTCGAGGAGCTGGCGGTTCTCAGCGTCCCGATTCTCGCCGATCCGGCCTTCTCCTTCACTTTGCCCAAGGAGCTCTTCCATCGGGACTCCGACGTCGAAGTCACGCCCAACGACACGGTACTCTTCACGGCCGCGGTGGAGGCGACGATCTTCAAGCTCCAGCTTCTCACCGCCTATGACTTCGGCGTGGACCTCGGTAAATCGCTGTTCGAAGGCGCCGGCATCGATGAGAAGTCTCTCTTGGAGGACTTGAACGGCAGCGGCGCCACCGTCCACGGCAAGACGATGGATACGGTGGCTTTCCTGACCTTGATCGACGGAGAGCGGATCACGGCCTCGAAAGACCGATTTCTGCGGGCTTGCACTCTGGCCAAGCAGGGCCTGGCGCAGTTGGAAGCGGGTGAGCTTTCAGCCTTCTTCACTCCGGCCCGCGGCGAGAGCTCACTGAAGGAGCCGATCGAATTGATGGAGGATCTCATCGCCTCCAGCACCCAGGGCTTGACTCCGCTGCGCCTGATCACCTCGCAAGCGGTGGGGTTGAATCTCCTCCAATTCTTCGCCCATCCACCCGACGCGGCGGCCATGTCGACGGGTGCCGGTGACCCATTCGTCCTCTCGGGCGATCGGCTAACCGGGGTGGAAAGCTATTTCCGGGCATTCTTCGACGGGATCTTGAGCTTCTAAGGGCCATGAAAAAAACCGCCCTCTGGGGACAGCTCATTTTTCTTCTCTTCCTGGGGCGAGCCGCCCTGGCGGCTCCGGGGCCGGTCGATTTCGCGCGCGGGGCCTTGCGCGACCTAAGCTTGGCGCGGAAAGAGGCGATCCAGTTGCGGGTGGAGCGCTACTATGACTTCTCGGCTCTCTTCGACCGGGCGACCCAGGATTTCCAAGCCAAGCTCAGCCCCGAGGAGTCGGCGCGATTGCGCCGGCTCTTCGTCGAAGCCGTCACCCGCGGATTGGCGGGCCAAGCCGACCGTTGGAACGGAAAAAGGCTGAGTCGGGCCGAGTTCTCACTCGAGCGACAAGAGGGCCGCGAATCGGTTGTCGCGATACGAGGCCTGGTCGATCGGCGGCCGGTTCGGATCGAATGGACCTTGGCGCCGAGCGGCGCTTCTTTCAAGATCGTGGATTTGGCGGTGCAGGGGGCTTTGCTGAGCCGCAACTATCGCGGACCCTTCAACCGCATTTTTCGGGTCGAAGGCTTCTCCGGTCTGGAGCGGAGAATGAAGAGGAATGTGGAG
>DATEDP010000080.1 GCA_035281585.1 bacterium | reverse complement strand
GGTTCGGGCTCTTCCTCGCCACCGAAGCAACAGCCTTCGAAACAGACATCGAAGCCGGCATCCTGGCATTCCTCGTCGCCGGTGCAATGCAGGAAGGGAGCCGGGCAGGAGCCCGCCGGGCAAATTCCCTCTTCCGGGTTGGGCATGACGACACAGGCTTGATCGCAGCAATCAAGGGTCGCTCCCAGCATGCTCAGCTCGATGTTGTCTTCGGGACAGCTTTCGGCCAGGAAATCCAAGCAATCGTCGTTGGAGGCGCAGGCCGGAAAAGGACATTCGATCACGCCGTCGAAGGCTTCCACCGACTCGCAGATTTCTCCGATTCCGTTGGCGTCGCTGTCGGTCTGGCTGGGATTGAAGGAGGAGGGGCAGTTGTCGAGGGAGTCTTCGATACCGTCGGCGTCGGCATCGTTTTGAGCCGGCGCGGCGCGATTTCCGCAGCCACCGCCCGAGAGCTGGGCTCCGTCGGAACCCTGAGTGATTCCGGCCAAGAGCAGCGGGAATGCCGCGGTCCCCAAGAGGAGAACGAGGCCCAACTTCGTTTTTTCCCTTTGTCCCACCCTTTTCCCCCAGCTTAAAATCCAGGGAAATTGTAAGAGGGCCAGGGCCCGCTGACAATCGGCAAAGGGGGGAAGATGATAAGGGGTAGGATTCTGCGGGGTTGGGGAGCGGCCCTGATCCTGGCCGGGCTGCTGGCCTGCAGCGGCGCCGCCACGGTCCCGGCCCCCCTCGCCGAAATTCCCTCGGTCGTCAGCATCCCCCAAGACGTTTCGGTCGACGTTTCCAAGATCAGCAGCGAGCCGGCGGGCTCGGTTCTCAAGGCCCAAACCTTAAGTCCCCAAGAATTGCTCGCCATCATCCAGATCGGCCCCGACACCGTTCGGGTCCTCAACGAGGAAGTTTTGGCCGGACTGCTTTCGCCCTTCACCGAGATTGAAATTCCGGTTTCACCCCAGGTCCGGTTTTTCGAGGGCTCCTTCCAAGAATCGGATGGAGCCACCCTGACCTTCAAATTCGATTTTTCGGACTACGATTTCGACGGCGACGGCGCCTTGGACGGTTTCACCGGCTGCACCTGCCCGGTTGGCTGCGATTTGGCGGCCTGTCCGGCCCAAGCGCCGATCAGCGATTTGCGCCGGGTCGGTTTCCGGGTTTGGATGGAGCAGGGATTGGAGCCGGGCTTTGTCCGGATGCTGGCCGGTTTCTTCGACCGGCTGCCGGTGAAGGACGATCCGGCGACGCCGGCCGACGAGGAGAATCCGGGCAAGGGACAATTCCGAGTCGGCTCGATCGAGAACAGCACCTTGGGCAGCCCCGAGGGTCTCAGCGTGGAGCGATTCCTGATCGGCGTGATTTACGATCACATGGACCCGGTTTCGCCGCTGAACCAATCGACCCAGGCCGCGCTGGTCAACGACATCACCGATCCCGGCGGCCAAGTCCTCTTGTCGAACCGGAGCAACACCTTTGCCGCCCAGGTGCTCCGGACCGATCCGGGCGGCGCCGATTATTTGGAAAAGACGGTGAAGTCGAGCTTCGAGGCCTTCCAGGCCGCCGGCGTCGACGGTCCCGAGGAGAACCGGGAGCTTCAGCTCTATCTCGGCCGCTTCCGGGAAGACGCCGATTTTTGGAGCGGATCGGCGGTGCTGGAGAATGAGGAGCAGAGCTTGAACCTGCCCACCACCTGCGCCCGAATCAGCACCGCCACCGAAGTCGAGGCCGAGATCTGCCAAGACTTGGCGATCGACACTTCGGGCGAGGCCTTCCTTCGCGGAGCCCTCGATTCCGATGTCCTCTTCCCGGCCGATTTCCCGCCGAACCCGCCGTTCTGATTTAGCGCACCAGCTTGTAGCCTTTGCGGAACAAATACACGCAAAGCAGGTAGCTGAGCAGCGCCGTTCCGCCGAGGAAGGCCAGCGAATACCAATAGGCAATGTCGGAATGTCCCAGCACCGCGTAGCGGGTGGCGTCGACCAGGTAGAAGATCGGGTTGAAGAGGCTGACCTTCTGCCAGAAGGCCGGCAGCATGTGGATGGAATAAAAGACGCCGCCCAGATAAATGAAGGGCGTGATGACGAAGGTCGTGAAGGTCGCGATCTGGTCCCAGCCCTCGGCCCAGAGCGCCGAGAGAATTCCCAAATTGGAAAAAAGGATCGAGCTCAGGGCGATCACCAGAAAAGTGTGGGGCCAGTGGTGAATTTGAAGCCCCACCGTCAACATGCCCACCGCCAAGGTCAGGAAACCGACCAAGAGGCCGCGCATCAACCCGCCGATCGAGAAGGCGGTGACCAATTGCAGCGGCGAAAGCGGGCAGACGATCATGTTCTCGAGCGAACGGTCCATCCGGGCCATGAAGAGGCTGGTCGAGGTGTTGGCGTAGGCGTTGTTGACCACGCCCATCGAGGCCAGGCCCGGCAGGATGAAGAGGACGTAATCGAAGCCGCCGATTTGCTTGATCCGGGCGCCCAGCGAGTAGCCGAAAATGAAGACGTAGAGCAAGGTCGTGAGGACCGGCGGTGCGATGGTCTGGCCGGCGAGCCGGGCGAAGCGGTAGCACTCGCGGCGGACCAGGGTGAAGAAAGCGCGGCGGCTTTTCAAGCGGCGGCCCCCTTGGCGAGCTCGCCGGCTTTCTCGGCCTCGCCGATGGTCTTGCCGGTGAGCTTGAGGAAGACCTCTTCCAAGTCGCCTTTCTTCACGTTGATGTCCTCGACCTTGCGGCCGGGCTTGGCCAGGAGGCGCTGCAGCAGCGATTCGACCGCGGTGCCCAATTTTTTGGTGCGGGCCCGAATCTTCCCTTCGCCGACGCTCACCCCGGGTAGATCGAGGAACTCCTCGGGCCGGATCTCGCCTTGGACCGCGATCTCGACCTCCGAATCGCAGTATTTCTCGATCAGCTCCTTCGGACTGCCGAGCTCGATGATCCGGCCGTGGTCGATGATGCCGATCCGCTCGCAGAGCTCCTGGGCCTCGTCGATGTAGTGGGTGGTCAGGAGAATCGTGGTGCCGTTCTTGTTCAGGTCGCGGAGGTATTTCCAAAGCTCGTGGCGCTGCTCGACGTCGACGCCGGCGGTGGGCTCGTCGAGGATGAGCAGCCGCGGCCGACTCATCAGGGCCCGGGCGATCATCAGCCGTTTCTGCATGCCGCCGCTCAGCTTGTAGAATTGGAGCTTGGCCTTCTCGGCTAAACCGAATTGCCGGAGCAACTGGTCGGCGAGATCACGGGCCTCGTCGCGGGCCAGGCCGTGGAATCCGCCTTGGAACTCGAGGGTCCGGCGCAGGCTGAAGAAGCGGTCGGTGTTGATCTCCTGGGGCGAGAAGCCGATGAAGCGCTTGGCGGCTCGGGGCTCCTGGCTGACCGAATGGCCGAAGACCCGGGCGACCCCTTCGCTGGGCCGGACCAAGCCGACAATAGAATTGATAAGCGTGGTCTTGCCGGCGCCGTTGGGGCCGAGCAGGCCGAAGAATTGGCCGGCCGGGATTTCCAGGTCCACGCCTTGGAGGGCCGCCAGCTCGCCGTAACGTTTATGGAGACCCGCGATTTGAATGGCTGGGGCTGTCAAACCTACTCCGCTTTCTTCTCCTTCGTCAGCTGGGCCGAGAGCTCCTTGTCGAAGACAAAGTCCTTCCCATTCCAAGCATAGGCCTCGACCTTCCATCGGTATCCCGCTTCGGGCGCGTCGAGGTCAAGGGAGCCGCGCTCGCTCACGATGTAGAATTTCCCGTTTTTCTCCTCGCGCCGGACCTTTCGGGTCACGGCGGCGGTGGTGCCTTGGAGGAAGACCGCCGGGCTGGCCTTGCCGCTCGAGTCGATCACCGTGGCCCAACGCGGTCCGTTCGGCTCGACCACCGCATAGGCCACGGCCAAGCGGGTTTCGTCGGTGAAGAAAAGCTTCATCGGATAGACCTTGGCGGCGCCGCCGATCCAAGGCCGGCGCTCGGGTTGGGGCAGGCCGACCAGCTTGAAATTCTCCAGCTCCGATTTCACCGCGTTGAAATCGAGCTCCTTGGCGTCATACGCCTTGCCGTTCCAGAGCAGGGCCCGAAGGCCGGGCTGAGTGTTGGTCAGGCCTTGGGGGCCCGGTTTCTTGCCGGGGATCGTTTTGGCATAGGCCAGCAAGCCCGAACTCCCCTCGAGCGCCAGGGCGGTGTAGTTGTCGGGATAGGCTTCGGGCGGGAGGAAGCGGGCGGCCGAGCTGAAATCCCACTTGGCCACCGGGCCGCCGGTCGCGGCGGGCGGAGTTGGCGAGGCATGGGGCGTCGGAGTCGGTGAAGGCCTGGCGGCGCCGACGGGGCTTGGGGCCGGCTTCTCTTTTTCGCGCTCCTTGTCCTTGGCCCTTTCTTTTTTTCGATCCTTGGTCTTGAGGCTGACGCTTTTCTTCGAGCCGCTCTCCTTCGGCGGGTAAAGAAAATGCTCGATGCCCTGATAGAGCAGAAAGGCGCCGGCGGCGATGGCCAGCCACTGCCACCACTGCGTCGATTTCTTCTTCGGGCTGCGCTTGGATTTCTTTTTGGCCATAGCAGGTTGAAGCTTGTAAATGACCGGAAGCTTTGTAGCAAGGGGCTTTAGCCCCGTCTTTGCCAAGGAGGAGCGGGGCTAAAGCCCCTTGCTACTACGCGGATTTGGCGAGAGCCGGCTGCAGCACCTTCACCGCCGCCTTGGCCATGGCTTGGTAGCCTTTGGAGGAAGGGTGGATGCCGTCTTCATAGAAAGCCGCGGTCGGCTTCTTCTTCTTGGGGTCGATGAAAGCGGCATGGAAGTCGATCACCGGAATCTTTTGCTCTTTGGCCCGGGCCTTCAGCCAGCGGCGAAATTTGCCGAGGATCTTCTCGTAGACCTCGTCCTCGAGCGGCGGCGGCAGCGCCAAAATAGGCCGGATCTCGTGCTCGTCGAGGAGCTCGAGCAGCTTGAGAAGGTTGGATTGCATCAGCTCGAGATCGACGCCTTGATAGACGTCATTGGCGCCGCCGAAAACGATGCAGAATTCGGGCTTCAGATCGAGGACGTCGATCGTCACCCGCCGGAGCATGTCGCGCAAGGTGTTGCCGTTGATCCCCTGATTGAGGATGGGCGTGTGCAGCTCCTTGGCGGTGTACTCCACCCAGGAAAGATTCTTCCCGAAGGGATACCCATAGGTGAGCGAGTCCCCGAGGGCGATCACGCGATAGGGTGGCGGCATGCTTTGGTGCGCTCCTTGCGGCCGAATAATGAACGAAATCGGGTATTTCCGCAATGAATCGATTTGACGCGCCGCGGCGCAAGCGGCGGGGCTAAAGCCCCTTGCGACCGATCGTCTCCTTGAAATGGAGGATCGGCCAATTTCGGCGCTCGGCTTCGCGGCGCAGCTTGGAGTCGGGATTGACCACCCAGGGATGGCCGACCTGCGAGAGCAGGGGCAAATCGGAAATCGAGTCGGAATAGAAGCGGCAGTCGGCGAAGCCCACCCCTTGGGAGTCGGCGAATTCCTTGGCGACTTGGACCTTGCCTTCCTTGTAGCAGAGCGGCTCGCGGAATTTTTTCTGGAGGATGCCGTCGACGATCTCGGGGCCGTTGCTGAAGGAGGCGTCGGCTTTCAGGAAGAGCTCGATGTTCTTGACCATCATCGCCGGCGCCGAGGAAAGGAGCGCGATCAGGAAGCCTTCGCGGCGCAGCATTTCGATTTCCGCCAGCGCCTCGATGTACATCGTCGGCTTGACGTATTTGTCGAAGGCGTCCTTGCCGATCCGCAAGATGTCGTCGATGTGGGTGCCGGCCATGTCGGAGATGGCGATCTCGTACATCCGCTTGACGTCGGCGTTGACGTAGATCCGGCCGATGGCGTTGTAGAAGATGGCCTGCAGGATTCGGCGCTTCTTGATGATGCGGCGGCGCATCAGCTCCAGCGTGGTGTGATAGCCGCTGTAGCAGTCGCAGAGCGTCTTATCGACGTCGAAGAAGGCGATTTTGGCATTTGAAGCGGACACTCAGCTCTCCAAAATCGCGGCCGCGGCCTTGTGGCCGCTCAAAACCGCGCCCTCGATCGTAGCGGGCAAGCCGGTGTCCGTCCAGTCTCCGGCGAGGAAAATTCCGGGATCGGCGCTGCGCGGACCGGGGCGGTAGGAGCCGAGGCCCTTGCGGGCGCTGAAGGTGGCTTCGAGCTCTTTCACCACTTGGCCGTGCCGGGGGCTCCGGCCCTCGAGCTCGGGATAGAATTTTTGCAGCTCGCGCCCGGCTAGGGCCAGCAGGTTTTCCTTGCTCTCGCCGGCCAGCGCGTGGGCGCCGCTGACCACCAGGGTCACGTGTTGCGGATTTTCGCCGGTCAGGATCTTGGCCTTGTCGAAGACCCAATGGATCGGGCTGTCGACCAGGCCCAGCATCCGGTGGCGCGGCCGGAAATTCTCGTACCAAAGATTGATCGAGACGATCGGCGCGCTGCCGAAGCGGTGGAGCTCGGCGAGCAGGGCCGGCAGCGCGTCCCCGCTCTCGCGCAGGATCTTGGCGGCGGCGTTGGGTGGGACCGCGAAGAGGATCTTGTCGGTTAAATAGCTTTCTTTGGATTCGGCGGGGCTAAAGCCCCTTGCTACAGTTTCTGAACCGGTAGCAAGGGGCTTTAGCCCCGCTCCCCGATTGGTTTCGACTCGAAAGCGAGCTCCTTCGCGGCGAATCGCTAAAACCTGGGTATTGAAATGGATCGGCACCCCGGCCTCTTCGAAGAAACGCTGGGCCGGATTGGCGTAGAGCTCGCTCAAGCCGACCTTGGAGAGGACCAACCGCGAATCGGCCTTGCTCGAGAGCAAAGCCCGGCGCAGCACCTCGACGAAAAGCCGGGCGCTGGCCAAGTCCAGCCGTTCGTTGACCGTCGCCAAGGCCAAAGGCTCCCAGAATTTGCGGATGGCCGCTTCGGTTTGGCCGGTCTGGCGAAGCAGCTCCTCGATCGATTGGGCGTCCAGCGCGGCGGCGCCGGCGCTCTTCTTGGCCAAGCTCATCAGCCGGGCCATGCCCCGCTTGTCGCGGAAGCTCAGCCCCCGATAGCGCAGCAGGCCCCAAGCCAGATGGAGCGGCGCCGGCAGGTCGGGACAGGAGAGCTCGAAGGTTTTCGCGGGCCCC
>DATEDP010000079.1 GCA_035281585.1 bacterium | reverse complement strand
AATATCTCTGCAGGAGGGAGGGCGTATGAAGGCCGAAAAATCCGACGGAGCCAAAAACTTAGGGGCTGACGAAGGAAGCCACTAAGTTTTATGGCGAAGCGGATTTTTCGGACTGAGTAGCCCGACCGGGCAGAATTCTGGGAGAGGCATCCCCACCCCGACCCCGACCGGGCAAAAAGACAAAAGCCGGCAGCATCAACAGAGCTATTGAGGAGTGGGCGTCCCCGCCGGAGAAGCAGCAGGGGAAGCAGCGGGAACCGGAGTGCCGGCGGGAGCGACCGCCAGGCCCGGCGTGGCGACCGGCGCCGGCGTCGACACCGGCACCGCATCGGTCGCGGTCTCAAAGTAAGAGCGAGTCCGCTTGCGGGAAATGCTGGCCAAGGAAACCGAGGTGAGGAGAAAGACGATGGCAACGCCGGTGGTCAGCTTGCTGAGGAAGGTGGCGGCACCGCGGGATCCGAAGACGGTTTGAGAGGAACCGCCGAAGGCCGCCCCCATGTCGGCGCCCTTGCCCGCCTGCAGCAGGATCACGATCACCAAAAACACGCACACGACGTAGTGCACGATCAAGATTGCGGTTTCCATCTCTAGCTCATCCTCTCTTCAAACTTGACGATCTTGGCGAAGCTCTCGGCATCGAGCGAGGCCCCTCCGACCAAGAGCCCGTCGACGTGGGTCTCTTTCATCAGCGCCGGCGCGTTGTCCGGGTTGACCGAGCCGCCGTAGAGCAGCCGGACCCGGTTCGCGGTGGGAGCGTCGTAATGCTTGGTCAGCCAGCTTCGGATGAAGTGGTGGACCTCCCCGGCCTGCTCCGGCTTCGCCGTCCGGCCGGTGCCGATAGCCCAAACCGGCTCATAGGCCAAGATCATCTTTTCAAAATCGTGCATGGCGACGTCGTCCAAGTCGGCTTTGAGCTGGCCCTCGATCACTTCCAAGGTGCTGCCCTTTTCCCGCTGGGCGAGGTTTTCGCCGACGCAAAGGATTGGAATTAGGTCACTTTTTAAGGCGGCCTGGAGCTTCTGATTCACCATTTTGTCGGTCTCGCCGAAGATGTTGCGCCGCTCGGAGTGGCCCAAAATCACGTAATCGCAGCCGACTTCCTTCAGGAAAGGCCCGGCGATCTCGCCGGTGAAAGCTCCCTCCTCTTCCCAGAACATGTTCTGGGCGGCCAGAGCCATATTGGTGTCGGACAGGGCCACCGAGACCGAATAGAGCGCGGTATAGGGCGGCGCCACCGCGACGTCGATATGGGCGTAGTCGGCGATGAGGTTCTTCAGCGAGGTGACCAGCTTGATCGCCTCGGCGACGGTGTTGTTCATCTTCCAATTGCCGACGATCATGGGCCGGCGCAGATCAGGAATCACGTGGCGCTCTCGATTTCCAGGGCCTTGAGGCCCGGCAAAGTTTTACCCTCAAGAAATTCCAAGGTGGCTCCGCCGCCGGTCGAAAGATGGCTGAGCTTCTCGCCGACCCCGGCGGCCTTCACCGCCGACAGCGAATCGCCGCCGCCGACCACGGTCATTCCCGGGCAAGAAGCCAGGGCCCGGGCGATTTCGACGCTGCCTTTTTCGAATGGCGGAATTTCAAAGGCGCCCAGCGGGCCGTTCCACAGCACGGTCTTGGCTTTGGCGATCTGGGCCGCGAACTCCTCGACGGTCTTGGGCCCGATATCGAGCCCCATCCAGCCCTGGGGAATGTTGGGACCGGAGGTGGTCTTGAAATCGGTCCCCGGCTTCAGCTCTTTCCCCACGACATGATCCTGGGGCAGCTCGAAGCGAATGTCCTTCACTTTGGCCCGCTCCAAGAGCTTGGCGGCGGTGTGAATCTTGGCGTCCTCGACCAGCGAGTTGCCGACCTCGACGCCTTGGGCCTTCAAAAAAGTGTAAGCCATCGCGCCGCCGATCAGCAGGCCGTCGACCAGCCGAAGCAGGTTCTCGATCACGCCGAGCTTGTCCGAAACCTTGGCCCCGCCCAGGATCGCGATGAAGGGCCGCTCCGGCTCGTGGAGCAAACGGCTCAAGACCTGAACTTCCTTGAGGACCAAGAGGCCGGCCGCCTTCTCCTTGACCAGCGGGACCATTCCCACCGTCGAAGCATGGGCCCGGTGGAGGGTGCCGAAAGCGTCGTTGATGTAGACGTCGGCCAGCGCCGCCAGGCGCTCGCTGAAAATCGGATCGTTGGCCTCTTCCTCGGGATGGAAGCGGAGGTTCTCCAAGAGGATGATCTCGCCTTCGCGCATCTCGGTGACCAGCTTCTTGACGGCGTCGCCGACGCAATCCTCGGGAAAGGTCACCTCGCGCTCCAAGAGCTCGGAGAGCCGCGCCGCCACCGGCATCAGGCTGTATTTGGGATCGGGCTGGCCCTTGGGCCGGCCCAAGTGGGAAGCGACGATGAGCTTGGCCCCGGCCGCCAAGGCATGGCGCAAGGTCGGCAGGCTGGCGACGATGCGGGCGTCGTCCTGGATGACGCCCTGCTTGTCGAGCGGGACGTTGAAATCGACCCGCACGAAGACCCGCTTCTCCTTGAGCTCCAATTCTTGAAGGCTTTTGATCATTACAAGCTCTTGCCGATGTAATGGGCTAAATCGAGCATCCGTTGGCTGAAGCCGGTCTCATTATCGTACCACGAAAGGACCTTGACCAGGTTTCCTTCCATCACCTTGGTGGACAAGCCGTCGACCACCGAAGAGAAGCGCGAGCCGTTGTAATCGGTGCTGACCAGGGGCTCGGTCGAGTAATCGAAGATCCCCTTGAGCGGCCCCGAAGCCGCCGCCTTCTCGAAGAGGGCGTTGACGGCCTTGGCATCGGTCGGAGCGTTCAGCTCGGCGACGAAATCGACCAAGGAGACATTGGGCGTCGGCACCCGGATCGCCATTCCGTCGAGCTTGCCCTTCAGGCTGGGCAGGACCAAGCCGATCGCCTTGGCGCCGCCGGTGCTGGTCGGGATCATGTTGATGGCGCCGGCTCGGGCCCGCCGCGGATCCTTGTGACCGCCGTCGATGATCCGCTGGTCGTTGGTGTAGCTGTGGACGGTGGTCATGAGGCCGCGCTTCACCCCGATGCTCTCGTCCAGGATCTTGACCACCGGCGCCAGGCAGTTGGTGGTGCAGGAAGCGTTGGACAGGATCTGGTGGTTGGCCGGGTCGTATTTGGTGTGGTTGACGCCGTAGACGATGGTCAGGTCGGCGTCGTCGGCCGGGGCGCTGATGATGACCTTCTTGGCGCCGCCCTTGAGGTGGTTGATGCAATCGGCCTTGCCATCGAGCCGGCCGGTGCATTCGAGGACGATGTCCACGCCCTTCCAGTCGAGCTTGGTGACGTCGGAAATCTTGCTGCATTCGATCGACTTGCCGTTCACCTCGATCCGGTTTTCCGAGGTCTTGACCTCGCCTTCGAAACGGCCATGGACCGAGTCGAATTTCAGCAAATGGGCCAAGTCCTGGGTGGGGGCTAGGTCATTGATCTTGACGATCTGGACATCGGGGTCGTTGACGGCGAGACGGAAGATGGTGCGGCCGATTCGGCCGAAGCCGTTGAGGGCGAGGCGTAAGGACATAATTCTTTAAAACTCCATAAGTTAGGCCTGTTTAAGGCCGGCGCATTAATACACAGGGTTACCGGGGTGTCAATCCTGCAACAACCGTCATCCTGAGCGGGGGCCCCAGTCGAACGCCGTCAGGTTCGAGAGAGACTGGGGGGAAGGACCTGCGACTGCCTTGGGTGGTTTAAGATCCTTCGTCGCTTCGCTCCTCAGGATGACAGTACGGGAACCAAAACCCTTAATGCCCGCGGCAAGATCCGGAAGGCGGCTTTTCGGACCCGGAAAAACTCGCCATCCAGGTCCAGGGGGATTTCACCAGTCTGGGCTTCCAAACTCAAGGCCCGGCCCTCGCTGTAGCGGACTTTGGGATGCTCGAAGCGGAGCCGGCGGTAAACCCGGGGCAGCTGGGCCAAAAGCGAGGTGTAGGGCAGACGGTCGGCGACGAGGAAATCAAGCCGGCCATCGTCAAGCTCGGCCTGCGGCGCGATGCACATCCCGCCGCCGAAGTAGCGGCCGTTGGCCACCACCGCCAGCAGCAGGTCGACTTCGCTTTGGCGAGTCCGGCCCTTGGCGTCCTCGGTCCGGACCAGGACCCGCGGCGGCTCGAAGCTTCGCACGCTGCGGAGGGTGGCGACCAAGTATTCCAAGGTCCCGAAGCGCTTGGGCGAGGCATTGACCCGCCGGACCACCTCGCCGGAGATCCCGGCGTCGGCGACGTTGAGAAAATGGCGGCTCGAGGGCCGGCCCTCGAGATCCTCCATCGCCACCGCGCCGGCGTCGATCGTGGTTTCGCGGAGTCGGTGGAGCCAAGAGAAGTCTTTCGGGAACGAGTAGAGCTCGCGGAGGCGCCGGGCGAAATCGCCGCCGGTGCCGGTGGCGATGACCCCGAGGGCCGGCTGCTGCTTGGCCGGGAGGTCTAAAATTCCGTTGGCAACCTCGTTCAAGGTGCCGTCGCCGCCGACGGCGACCAGCCGGCGATAGCCCTCCTCAACCGCCCAGCGAGTCAACTCCACGGCGTGGTTCGGACCCTCGGTGAAGAGCATCTCGCTATCGGGCAGCTTTTGCTCCAAATAATGACGGAGACTCTCGATCAAGCGGCCGCTCTTGCCGCTCCGCGAGGCTGGGTTCACGATGAAGCAAATATTTTTCATCATTCGGATAAAAGCTGCTCGTTCAGGAATTCGAAGAAGTCCTGGACCTCGAAGCTCGGCTTCAGCGACTTGAACATGGCTTCCTCCAAGGCATCGGCGGTGAGGAGCTTGCCGATGCCGCGGCTCTCGACTTCCTCGACCGTTCGACGGGCGATCTTCTCGGCCGCCTCCGGAAAGATCCAAGCATAGGCGCCCTCGGTGCCGGCGCTCAAAGTGTCCTCGCCGCTCCAAGAAAGCTCCAGCGGGGCGAAGCCGGTCAGCTCGCCGAGCAGGCGGCGCGGCAGCTCGCTCAAGCCGAGATAGCGGCTCAGATAAGGCGGATCGTGATAGGCGATCCGGGCCTTGGCCTTGCCTCGGCTGCGGTAATTCGAATTGAGGAAGTAGGGCGCCAGGAATTCCATCAAATGGAGGGCCTGCTTGCCCAAGGGCAGCGAGAGCTCGGGATACCTTTTCTTCAAAATGTGGCCGCACTCCGGTCCGTCGGTGACGACCCATTGGAAGCCGCCCAAAGCGTGGTACTGGACTTCGGCGACCTCTTGAAACTCGCCGGCGAAGCCGAGGGCGTCGAGCGGCGCGCCGCAGCACTGCAGGTCGGGCTCGCTGAGCTGGACCCCGTGGATGTCAAGCTTGCGGAAGATTTCGAAATAGGTCCCGAGCCTTTCCGGGAAATGGCGCAAGGTATGGCAGGAGGGGAAGAAAAGCACCTGGCCCCCGCTCTGGGGCACCGACTCCGGCCAATGCTTTCGGGTCTCGGCATAGAGGTCGCGGCCATAGGGATTGTTGGCTTGGGCGAAACGGCTCTCGACTTCGTAGACCGCCGGCGGGGCGGCGTAGTTCTCCACCGCGATGCGCCGGACCTCGGCCAAAGCCGAGGGCACGTCGTTGTCGTGCTCGCAGTAGCGCTGGCAGTGCAGGCAATTCGTGCACTGGTAGAGTGCGGCCGCCAAGTCTTGGCTCAGGGGCAGCGTCTTGTCGACCAGCCAGCGCCCGATCTCCATCTTGCCCCAGGGCGTGAAGGTCTCGACTTGGGTCGCCTCGGCGGTGGGGCAGCTGAAGCGGCACATCTTCGGGCAGAAGGTGCAGTAGTCCATCATCTTTTTGAGGTTGCTTCTCAAGCTCCCTCCTTGAGGCGGGCCATCAAGCGGCGGTGAGCCGCCGGCAGGCGGCTTTCGGATTTTTCGATTCGGGCGCCCAGCTCGTCGAGGGCCGCGCGATGCAGGAGCTGAGCGACCTTTTCCTCGTCGGAATTTTCCTTCAACTCCAAGATCCGGCCGCCCTTGGCCAGGAGCCCGGATTCCACCTCCTCGAGCAGGGCTTCGACTTCCTCGCCCAGGCCCCAAGCGGCGCCGCCCCAGACCGCTTCAAAAAGACCGACGCCGGCGAAATGCTCGGCGGCCACGGCGGTCGGGAGCCGGGCGCTGAGCGGCAGGACCAAGCCGGCGCGCTGGAGCCCGCGGAGGAATTGCTCCATTCCTTCCTCGCGCACGAAGGCGGCGAAAAGCTGCTGCCGCTCCTCGGGTTGGGGGAAAACGCGGAGGACGGCCAGGATCGGCAAGCCCAACCAATCGGCGGAGCCGATCGCCATCTTCTTGAGGCTGGGCCCGGCGGCCGAGCGCGGGGTCGCGACGTTGCTGAAAACTTCGCCGCCGCTTTGGGCCCATTTCACCTGGAGAGCCAGGTCCTCGATGCCCCCGAAAGCCGCCCGGTAAAGGTTGGGCAAGCGCCGGCTCAAGGCTTCGGCCAGCAAGGCCCGGTTATCCGGATAGGCGAAGTAGTTCAGGGTGTAGCCCTGGCGGCCGAGCTGCTCTTCGAGATCGGCCAAGACGACATCGGTGTCGGCGGTGGCCAGCAGCGAAATTTCGTCGATCTCAAGCATCGGCGAACCCCAGCTTTCCCGGATTGAGGATGTTCCGCGGATCGAGCGCCGCCTTCATCGACTTGAGCCAGGGCCAAGCCTGGCCCCATTCCTGGGGCATGAACTCGGCCTTCAGGATGCCCACGCCGTGGTGGTGACTGATGGTGCCGCCGGCGGCGACGCAGGCCTTGAGGGCCTCGCGCCAAATTTGGCCGTAGAGCTTTTCGTTCTCGGCCTCCTTGTCGCGGTAGGCGATGAAGGTGAAATAAATCGAGCAGCCCTCGGGATAGGCATGGCTGAAATGAGCCATGACCAGGGCGTGGCGCCCCATCGCCTGGCGGATCGACTCGTAGAGCCCGTCGAGCCGGTCCCAGGTGGTGGCCACTTCCATCGTGTCGGCGAAATAACCGGCATCGAAGAGCGGGGAAAGCTTATAGGAGACGCTGTAACGATGCTCCAACCAGCGCCGGCCCGGCTTCTCGCCCAGATCCTTCCCCTTGGCCGCGGCGCAAATCGAGCCGGCCCGGCGGGCCCAGCGCATGACCTCCTCGGTCTTGCCTTGGAAACCGAGGATCAAGAGGCAAGCCCGCGGCAGCAAGGCCAAGCCGGCCCGCAGCAGGCTCGGGTTCTTCAAGGCAAATTTGAGCGAGAGCTCCTTGGTCCAATTCAACAGCGGCTCGGTCCGTCTTCCGATCAAGCTCTGCCACCAATTTTCGGTGCTCTCTTCGCCATGGCTGAGAAAGATCTTGGTGTCGAGCTCGTCATAGAGCCGAAGCACCGAGGGCCTCAAACCGCTCTGGAGGAGGCGGCGCATCGCCCCCAATCCGGCTTCGAGGCTGGGAAATTGAAAGCCCCAATAAAGGTCTTTCTCCGGCAAGGGATGAACTCGCAGCGTTGCTTCGGTCAAGACCCCCAAGGTTCCCTCGCTGCCGAGGAAGAGCTCCTTCAAATCCAAGGCGCCGGGGACCTCTTTCACCGAGCCCAGCTCGGCGATCTCGCCATCGGCCAAAACCACCTCGATCGATTCGACCATGTCCTCGATCTTGCCGTAGCGCGAGGAGAATTGGCCGGCCGAGCGGCAAGCCAGGTAGCCGCCCAGGGTCGCGACGTAGATCGAGGAGGGGAAATGACCGAGGGTGAGGCTCTTGCGCTGGAGCTCCCGCTCGAGGATTTCGCCGTTGATGCCGGTCTGGGCCCGAATTTCCATCGCCTGGGTGTTCACCTTCAGCAGCCGGCTCATCCGCTTCATGTCGAGAGCGATGCCGCCGCGCAGGGCCCAAGTGCCGCCGCAGACGCCAGAGCCGCCGCCGAAGGGAATCAGCGGCACGCCGCGCTCATTGGCGAAGGCCGCGACTTCGGCGACCTCCCGGCTGGTCTCGGGCCACACCACCGCCCAGGGCGGAAACTTAACCTCGTTCTGCCGCACCCAGAGCATCGCTTTGCTGTTGGAGTCGCGGCCATAGCTGAGCCGGTGGGAATCGGCCGCGCTGACTTGATCGGGCCGCAAGAGCTTTCCCAGGTCACGGGTCAATTTTTCAGGGGCCGGAGCCAATTTCATGAGGCGTTCCTCTTGACCGTCTTGGCCTCGATGAACTCCAAGGCTTCTTTGACCGGAACTTCATTGGGGCAGACCTCTTCGCAGCGCCGGCAACCCTCGCAGAGGCTGAAGTCGATCCGGGCCGCCCAAAAATCGGGAGTCGAGCGGGTCAAGGTCGTCACCAGGTAGCTCGGTCCCGGAAATTCCTCCCGCGGAACGGTCAGCATCGCCGGGCAGGCCGAGTCGCAAAGGCCGCAGTTGAAGCAGCGCGAGAAGCGCAGCAGCCAGTCCTTGTCGACCGAGCTGAGCGGCAGCAGCCGGTCGGCCCGGTAATTCTCCATGAAAAGCCGGTAGCCGGTGCGGTGAAAAGGCTTCCGGATCATGTGCTTCAGGAAGGTGAAGGCGAGATTGATTTTAGCCCAGATGGCACCCATTCGGCACATCCTAATCCGCGCCAAAAATCCTTAAAAGTCAAAAGTTTATGCCCACTTAGCCTGATTTTATTTGTCATTGACTTTGGATTTAGCGTGTGGCTAGTATCCGGCCTCTTTTTTAAGAGATCGTTGTTATCAACCCGAAAGCATTAGGTTTTTATATGGGCCTGACCAAGAGTTTCATTAAAGAAAAGACCCCCCGCAAGTGGGTCCTGATCGACCTGAAGGGTCAGGTTTTGGGCCGCGCCGCCAGCCAGATCGCCATGATCCTCCGCGGAAAGACCAAGGCCAACTTCACCCCGCACCAGGATACCGGTGACTTCGTCGTCGCGATCAATGCCCGCGACATCCGCCTGACCGGCAACAAGATGAAGGAAAAGATGTACTACCATCACTCCGAATACATCGGAGGCTTGAAGGAGTACACCGCCGAGAAGCTGCTCGAGCGTCATCCCGAGGACCTCATCTACCGTGCGGTCAAGGGCATGCTGCCCAAGACCTTCCTCGGCAAGAAACAGCTCAAGAAGCTCAAGATTTATGCCGGCGAGGCTCATCCCCACGCGTCTCAAACCCCTGAAGTGTTGGCGCTGCGCAATCGCCAGTATCGCTCCTAATTTTTTTTAGATAGGATTCGCCGAATGGCCACGACCAAGAAATTCAACGGAACCGGAAAACGCAAGAGCTCAGCCGCCCGCATCATCTTAAGCCCGGGCGACGGCCAATTCGTCATCAACGGCCGCGACGGCCTCGAAAACTACTTCGGCCGCGCCACCAGCCGCATGGTGATCCTGCAGCCCTTCGAGGTGACCGGCAACCTCAACAAGTTCAACGTCAACGCCACCCTCACCGGCGGCGGCCTCTCCGGCCAAGCCGGCGCCCTGCGCCACGGCATCTCGCGGGCCCTGCTCGCGATGAACCCGGATTACCGCAAGCCGCTGCGCAAAGCCGGCTTCCTCACTCGCGACGCCCGCGTCAAGGAGCGCAAGAAATACGGCCTCCGCGGCGCCCGCAAGCGCACGCAGTACAGCAAGCGTTAAGATTCTACCTTTTGGGGTAACGAAACGCCGGCCTCGCGCCGGCGTTTTTGTTTGTGCCCTGATCGTTGGCTTTGTCGCTTTGTTTGGTGATGCCGCCCACGACCGACTTTCTGCCCGGGAGGGGGAATCGGGGGACGTCCTCTTCACTTTTTTCCCTGGCCCTCAAGCCGGGCCAGGGAAAGCTTGGTCCGTCGATATCTATTGGATGCTTTAGGGTGATCGACGGCCCAAAAGCCGTTCCGAGGAGTCCCCCGATCCCCCCTCCCTACCTCTGTGCTGGTTCAATCAATAACAGCAAAGTGGTAGGTCGGGGTCCGGGTGGGAGTACCTCTCTCAGAATATCTCTGCAGGAGGGAGGGCGTAGGAGGGGCAAAAAATCCGACGGAGCAAAAAACTTGGGGGCTGACGAAGGAAGCCACCAAGTTTTATGGCGAAGCGGATTTTTTAGCCCGAAAGCCCGACCGGGCAGAATTCTGAGAGAGGTACTCCCACCCGGACCCCGACCGGGCAGAAGCAACCAAGCCAGCGCCGAAACCATCGCAGCACCGCAAACGCGGCGCTAAAGGCCCTTGCTACAAGGCCGTCGCTTCGATAAACCTAAAGCCTATGAGCCTCAACGTCGCCATCGTCGGAGCCACCGGTTACACCGGCCTGGAGCTCGCCCGCATCCTGCTGAATCATCCCAAGGTGAAGATCGCCGCCCTAACCAGCGAGCGCAGCGCCGGCGAAACCTTCAGCAAGGTCTTCCCCGCCTATCAAGGCAAGCTCGACCTCCCGCTCGAAGCGCTCAACCCCAAGGCGATCGCCGAAAAGGCCGAGCTGATTTTCCTCGGCCTCCCCCACCACGAAGCGATGGAAGCGGCCCAAGCTTTCCGGGACATGAAGAAGGTGGTCATCGACCTCAGCGCCGACTTCCGGCTCCGGGAAGACTCCGTGTACGAAAAGTGGTACGGACCTCACGTCGCCAAGGGCATCCTTAAGGAAGCGGTCTACGGACTGCCCGAACTGTATCGGGAAAAAATCAAGCAGGCCGACCTCATCGCCAATCCCGGCTGCTATCCCACAACCAATATCCTGGGCCTGGCGCCGCTGCTCAAAGCCAAGGCGATTCATCTCGACTCGATCGTCTGCGATTCCAAATCCGGAACCTCCGGCGCCGGCCGGGCCGCCAAGACCGACAGCCTCTTTTGCGAAGTGAACGAGTCGATCAAGACCTACGGCATCGGCAAGCACCGCCACACGCCGGAGATCGAGCAGGAGTTGAGTGCGCTGGCCGGCGAACCGGTGGCGATCATTTTCACGCCCCATCTGATCCCGATGGATCGGGGAATTCTGTCCACGATTTACGCCAAGCCGCGGGAGAAGATGAGCCCCGAGAAGCTCCACGCCCTTTTTGTCGACTTCTATAAAGAGGAGCCCTTCGTCCGAGTCAAGCCGCTCGGCGATTTCCCAGCGACTCGCGACGTGCGCTTCACCAACGATTGCCATCTCGGCGTTCATTATGACGCTCGGACCGACAAGATCCTGGTAGTCAGCGTGATCGACAACCTCACCAAGGGTGCGTCGGGCCAAGCCGTGCAGAACATGAATCTCCGTTTCGGCTTCGACGAAAAGTTGGGCCTCGAAGCCGCCGCGCCCTTGGCTTGACCCGCCTACAATCTTATCCACAAGTTTTTAATCCAAACCCGGGATTAGGTTTTGACGCGACCGAAGGCAGTTTGTTATAGGAAAGAAACCCCTGGTTTCGGAGGAGCGTGATGAAAACGAAGTTCATCTTTACCACCGGAGGCGTTGTTTCCTCTCTCGGTAAAGGTCTCGCCACCGCCAGCATCGGAGCCCTCCTCGAAAATCGCGGCCTCAAGATCACCATCCTCAAGCTCGATCCTTATATCAACGTCGACCCCGGCACGATGAACCCCTTTCAGCACGGCGAGGTTTTCGTCACCGACGACGGCGCCGAGACCGATCTCGACTTGGGCCATTACGAGCGCTTCACCCGGGCCAAGCTTTCCAAGCGCAACAACGTCACCACCGGCAAGATTTACGATTCGGTCATTCAAAAAGAGCGCAAGGGCGAGTACTTAGGCAAAACCGTTCAAGTCATTCCCCACATCACCGATGAGATCAAAGCGGCGATCCTCCGGGTCGCCGAAGGGGTCGATTTGGTGATGGTCGAGATCGGCGGCACCGTCGGCGACATCGAAAGCCTGCCCTTCCTCGAAGCCATTCGCCAATTCCGCTACGACGTCGGCAAAGAGAACACCCTGTACATCCACCTGACCCTGGTGCCTTACATCGCGGCCGCCGGCGAGCTGAAGACCAAGCCCTCCCAGCACAGCGTCCAAAAGCTCCGCGAGATCGGTATCCAGCCCGATATCCTGCTCTGCCGGACCGAGACCGACCTGAGCAAGGAGATCAAGACCAAGATCGCGATGTTCTGCAACTTGAGCCCCGATTGCGTCTTCACCGCCAAGGACGTCGCCTCGATCTATGAGGTCCCCCTCTGCTTTCATGAGGAAGGCGTCGACGAGAAGATCGTCGAGCTGCTCAACATCTGGACCCGGACCCCCGACCTCCTCGATTGGAAGGAATTGGTCGAAAAGATCCACCATCCCAAGAACGAGGTCACCATCGGGGTGGTCGGCAAATACGTCAACCTGACCGACAGCTATAAAAGCCTCAACGAAGCCTTGAAACACGGCGGCTTCGCCACCGAAACCAAAGTCAATCTCAAGTTCTACGACAGCGAGGAGCTGGTCGGGAAGGATTTGACCAAGGAGTTTGAAGGCATCGACGGGATTTTGGTGCCCGGCGGCTTCGGCGACCGCGGAATCCAGGGGAAAATCCTGGCCATTCAATATGCCCGGGAAAACCAGGTCCCATTTTTCGGCATCTGCCTCGGAATGCAGCTCGCTTGCATCGAGTTCGCCCGCAATGTCTGCGGGATTCCCACCGCCTCGAGCCGCGAATTCGACCCCAAGGCGGCCGAGCCGGTCATCGATTTGATGGAAGAGCAGAAAAAGCTCATCAACAAGGGCGCCACCATGCGGCTCGGCGCCTACGCCTGCGCCATCGAGAAGGACACGCTGGCCCAACGGATCTATCAGGACCGCGAGATTTCCGAGCGCCACCGCCACCGTTACGAATTCAACAATATGTACCGCGACCGCCTGGGCGACCGCGGCATGGTTTTCTCGGGCCTCTCGCCCGACGGCGTCTTGGTCGAGATCGTCGAGCTGCCGAGCCATCCTTACTTCATCGCCTGCCAGTTCCACCCGGAATTCAAGTCGCGGCCGATGGCACCCCACCCGCTCTTCACCCACTTCATCAAGGCCAGCCTGCGCAACGCCCAGCGTCAGCACTGGAAGGCCCGAAAAGTCGACGAAACGAACCCGCCCCAAAAAAGCAACCAAATTTTGCAATCGGGCGAAGGCTAAATCCTTCCGATAAAATCGATTTTTACCCAGCCCCGCCTTGACAATCCTTTCCGGCGCCTTCTATGATTTTTGTAGCAAGATACGTTCCGGTTTTTAGCTATGGCTCTTGAAATCAAGCAAAATCTTAAGCTCTCCCAATCGCTGGTCATCACGCCCCAGCTTCAGCAAGCCATCAAATTACTCCAGCTTTCCCAAATGGAATTGGTCGAGATGGTGCAAAACGAGATGCTCGAGAACCCCCTGCTCGAGGAGGGGATGGAGCTGGAAGAGCCTTCCAAGGAATCGCCCGAGGCCCAAGCCGAGCGCCAAGAGATGGAAGTCCAGCCCGACAGCGCTCCCCAGGTCGAAAGCCAGGAGGTGGGCGGCAAGGAAGGCGACTTCAAGCAGGAGGCTCCCGACTTCGATTGGGACAACTACCTCAACACCTACAACGCCCCCGAGAACGTCCAAAGCCACATCGACGAGCTGCCCTCCTACGAAAACACCCTGGCCAGCAAGACCAGCCTTTTCGACCACCTGATGTGGCAGCTTCAGCTTTCCAACCTCAGCCCCGAGGAAAACAACATCGGGACGATGATCCTGGGCTGCATCAACGACGACGGCTACCTCCAAGATCCCCTGGAAGACGTGGCGGCCAAGTGCGAGGCCAGCCCCGAGGCCGTCGAAGCGGTGTTGAGGAAGATCCAAGAATTCGACCCGCCGGGCGTCGGCGCCCGCAACCTGAAAGAATGCCTGATGGTCCAGGTCCGCCATCTCGGTCCCGAAAAGGATTTGGTCGCCCGGATCATCGACACCCACCTGGCCAATCTCGAACGCAAAGATTACCTCCGCATCGCCAAGGATCTGAAGATTTCTCTCGAAAAAGTTCAAGATCTGGCCCGCATCATTCAAGAGCTGGAGCCCAAGCCCGGCCGCGAATACAGCACCAGCGATCCCCAGTACATCACGCCCGACGTCTACGTGAACAAGATCGGCAACGAGTGGGTGGTGGTCTTGAACGAGGACGGCCTGCCCAAGCTCAAGGTCAGCTCGCTCTATAAGAGCATGATGGACGGCAATGGGGCCTCCGCCACCAAGGAATATGTTCAGAACAAGCTCCGCTCGGCGATCTGGCTGATCCGCAGCATCCATCAGCGCCAGCGCACCCTTTACCGGACCTCCAAGACGATCGTAAAGTTCCAGCAGGAGTTCTTCGAAAAGGGGATCAGCGCGCTGAGGCCGATGATCCTGCGCGACGTCGCCAATGAGATCGAGATGCACGAATCGACCGTCTCACGCGTCACGACCAACAAATACATGCACACTCCCCACGGGATCTTCGAGCTGAAATACTTCTTCAATAGCGGGATCACGACCTCGGATGGCGATTCGATCGCCAGCGAGACGATCAAAACCAAGATTAAAAACCTCATCGGTCAGGAAAATCCGAAGAAGCCCCTCTCCGATCAGGACATCGTCCAGCTGCTCAAGGACGGAAACATCGATATTGCCCGACGAACGGTGGCAAAATACCGCGAGCTGATGGGAATTCAGCCATCGTCAAAACGCCGGCAACTTTATTAACGAGGACAGCGTATGCTGTGAACAGGTCCAACATCTAGACGCGGCGCTCTCCAACGTCGCGGAAAGGAGTCTCTGAATGAACGTCACGGTCACCTTTCGTCACATGCCTGCTTCCGAAGCCCTCCGCAATCACGCCATCGAAAAGGCGCAAAAGTTTAAAAAGTACTTAGTCGAACCGGTCCAAATCCACTTCATCCTGATGGTCGAAAAGATCCGGCAAATCGCCGAGATCAACGTTCAATCCAAGAATTTCACCGCCCATGGCGTCGAGGAATCGCAGGACATGTATACCTCGATCGACAAGGTGGTCTCCAAGGCCGAGGGCCAGATCCGCAAGCACAAGGAGAAGGTCAAAGCCCACAAGAGCGAGGGCAAAGCCTATGAGGTCCTCGAGGCAACGATGGGCTCGAATGGCCTGCATCCCAACGAGCTCCATTAAAGACCAACGATGTTTTTTTAGGCGGGATCGGCGACGATCCCGCCTTTTTTTTAGCCAAATTGCCTCACCTTTTTGCTTCAAGCCCGCATAATTTCATTGTAATTTGATAACTGCTGGCATAAAGGCGCAGCCCAAGGGGATTTGGTGCCGCATTCGATTGGGCCTAGATTATGAAAATCACCAATATACTCCGCGTCGAATCGATCTTGCCGGAACTAAAATCGAGGGACAAAGACGGGGTTATCCGGGAGTTGGCCGAGGCGGTGACTCGCTCCGAGGCTTCCATCCCGGTCGACACCCTGAGCGAGGTCCTGGCTGAGCGGGAAAAGCTCGGCTCGACCGGCATCGGCAGCGGCGTGGCCATCCCCCACGGCAAGCTGCCCAACCTCGACCGGATCGTGGCGGCTTTCGGCCGTTCCCGGCCGGGCATCGATTTCGACTCCCAGGACGGCGAGCCGGCCCACCTCTTCTTCGTCCTGGTGGCCCCCGAAAACACCGCCGGCCTCCACTTGAAGGCCTTAGCCAAGCTCTCCCGCCTCCTCAAAGACGCCCATTTCCGCCAAAAGCTCCTCGACGTGAGCGACGCCCAGGCGATCTACAACGCCATCGCCGAAGAGGACGAGAAGGTCTAGATAGACTCGTCTGCCCGTCGCCATTTTGCAAAATCTTGATTCTCTGCCCGGTCGGGGTCTGGGGGTGGGGGTGCCTCTCTCAAATTCTGCCCGGTCGGGCTAGTCAGGCTCAAAAATCCGCTTCGCAATAAAACTTCGTGGCTTCCTTCGTCAGCCCCGAAGTTTTTTGCTCAGTCGGATTTTTGAGCCCTCCTACGCCCTCCCTCCTGCAGAGATATTTTCGAGAGGCACCCCCACCCCCAGACCCCGCCCTACCGATGTGCCGGCTTGCCTGTCATCCTGAGCGAAGCGAAGGATCTATAACTGCCCAAGGTGGATGATCTACCAAAAGAGGTTACAGATCTCTTGTGCCCGTAGTTTGGGTATTCGCTTCGCTCAGGATGACCTTGGATCGGCACAGCGGTAGGTCGGGGAGGGCCGGGGACTCCTCCGAACGGCTTTTGAACCGTCGATCACCCTAAAGCATCCAATAGACATCGATGGTTCAAGCTTTCCCTGGCCCGGCTTGAGGGCCAGGGAAAAAAGTGAGGAGGATGTCCCCGGCCCTCCC
>DATEDP010000078.1 GCA_035281585.1 bacterium | reverse complement strand
GCCCAACCTCTACCCGCCCTACCTCTTCACCCGGACCCGGGTGAAGTCGATCTCGCCGGACTGGCGGGAAAGCGTCGTCGAATTGAAGAAAAGCCTCCTCACCCGGAATTACGTCGGCACCACTTTCGGCGGCGCCATTTTCGCGGCCTCCGACCCCTTTTTCATGCTGATGCTGATCGGGATCTTCGGCATCGAGGATTACATCGTCTGGGACAAGGCCGCGACCATCGAGTACAAGCGACCGGGGCGAAGCACCCTGACTCTGCGCTTCGTCATCACCGATCAAGATATCGCGGCGATCCGCAAGGACCTGGAGGAAGATGGAAAATCCGAGCCGATTTTCCACGTCGACGCCGTCGACCGCCAAGGCCACGTCTGCGCCACGGTGAGCAAGACGATTTACATGCGGAAGAAATGAATCAAGGCCGGAGGCTTAAAGAACAGCCTCCGCCGCCCAGGGTTCCGATCGGCGGGTTGTCGCCGCCCGGCGGCTCTCCTCCCAGTCCCGAATCGTCGCCGTCGCCATCGTCTTCATCGCCGTCCACCGGGGCGCCGCTGGGATCGGGAACGCAATCCCTCAGCTCCAGGTGGAGGCAGCCCGATTCGGGGTCGCAGGAGTCGGCCGTGCAATCGTCCTCGTCGTCGCATCGCAGGGCCTGACCCGGAACGCAACCGGTGGCGCCGCAGCTTTCCTGGCCGTTGCAGATGTCGCCGTCGTCGCAGCTTCCCAACTCGGATTCGAGCTCGCAGAGCGAACTGCAGCAATCGCCGTCCTCGCGATTGCCGTCGTCGCAAGCCTCGCCCTCGTCCAGCAGGCCGTCGCCGCAATAAGGCCCGCCGTCGCAGAGCGGCGCGCTCGCGATGAGGCAATCGAGCTCGCACTCCTCGTTCAAATCGCAGATCAGGTCGCCGCAGATCGAGCCCAGGCAATCCTCAGGGCAGGTTTCGGCGCTCTCGGTCACGTCGCAGAGAAAATCCCCGCACAAGCAATCGTCGGTGCAGGCTTGGTTGTTCTCCAGGCAGGGGTCGCAGCGATAGTCGCCGCAAAATCCACAATCCTCAAGGCAGTCGCTCGCTTCTTCGGCTTCGCAGAGGCCGTTTCCGCAGGATTGGGCGGAAACCTCCTCGGCGGCCAACGGCAAGAGGAGGAGCATTCCCCAAATGGCGGGCCTAAGGAACCTCATGACTCAGTTTGCTCCGCCCTTGACGCACCATACTCGATGGCTTTCGGTGCTTTTCGAGATCAAATGGGTTCCCGACACGCCGAATTTCACCGCGAAGGCCTGAGTCGAGCCCGAGCCGTTGTCGGTGGGCACTTCGGAAGCCGAGATGTAATAGACGTTGGGATCGACATGCTCGAAAGGGGCCCCTGCCACGACGCCGTCAAAGTCGGCCAAAGTGTGAAGCTCCTCGATTTTGGGCAGCCGCCAGCCGAAACCTCCCAAGCTCCGATCGTTGCACAGCCGGATCGAATTGGCCCAGCCGGCACCGCTGCCCTCGCTGGGACTCTTTTCCCAGATCAGGTTGGTCATTCGGTCCAGCACCGCGAGCCCGGCAAGGGACTGCAATACCACGAAGCGGCTCTCCACCGGAACCGGCGTCCAGGGCCGCAAGGCGTTGGCCCAAAGAGTGGGTAACGGTGCGGCCAGGAGGACTGCGGCCATAAGGATTCCTCCCACGAAAAACTTCTTCATGGTCCTCTCCTTTTGAAACGATATTTGCTTGGATGAGATGGCGGGAAAACCCTCACCTCACTCCTCCCCTCGGCGAAAATTATCCGGCGACCGAAAAGTATAGTAAAGGCCTTATTTGCGCAGCAGCGCGGCCTCGAGCTCCGGCGTCGACGCGATCTCCATCTCGATTTTGAAGGGATTCTTCGAGAGGTAGCCGAGCGAGGCTTCCCAGCGCAGGGCCTGGCCGAAGCGGCCGGTGGCGTTGGTCGAGAGCACCGGGGTCGGCGAAAAGAACTCGAAGCGGAAGGTCATCGAGTTCATCATCATCTCTTCCATGTTCTTGGAAAGCTCTTCGGCCTCCTTGCTCTCTTTCTTCTCCGGCTTCTTGGCCTTCACCTTGCCCGGCTTGAACTCGCGGCTGATCCGCAAAGTCCCTTGCTTGGTCTTCTCGACTCGATAATCGTTGCGCTGGGAAAAAATGTGGTCGATGGCCTCGCGGCTTTTCTTGGCCGACTCCCGACTCTCCTTGCCGGAGCCCTTGCCCAAGCCCGAATAAATATCGCCTAGGCTCTTCAATGAAGGCAGCGAGGCCGAAAACCAGACCCTTTGCTTGCCGTACTTGGTTTCCTCGCCCCGGCCCAGCAGCTTGGCGCCGTCGAGAGCCGCGAAGACCTCCTCGAGCTCGCGGTTCATGTCTTGGGTCTTCTCGTCGGTTTTCTTGTCGGGCATTTCGGGAACCAGCACGGTCAAGGTGAAATCGACGCCGCCGTCGGGCCGAAGCTGAGTCACTTCGTCGAACTCGATGCAGCCGACGAGCAGGAAGGCGGTGAGCGCGTGAAAGGCCAAGAGCGTTTTCTTCATCGATTTTCCTCCGGATTGCGCAGCCACTCCAAGCGGCCGCCGCCCGGCTCCCAGGCCGAGACCTCGAGAAAGGCGACCGCCGCCCGCGGCACAACCGCCTCGCGAAGCGGCAGGCCCCAGATCAACGCCGCCAACAGCAGGCCCAGGCTCGGCATGTGCCCGACCAAAGCGACCGATTCCTCCCCGCTCGCCTGCAGCTGGGCAAGCAGCTGGGCCACTCCGGTCTCGGGCAAGAGCCAATCGGCGATCTCCGGCGCCAAATCCCAGAGAGCGGCGAAAGGAACGGCGCTTTGCCGGGCCCGCAACAAGGGGCTGCAGAACAGGCGCCGGGGCCGGCTTTCCATTCCGGCCATGCGGGTCGCCATCGACTCGACGTCGGCAAGACCGGCCGAGGTCAGGGCCGGGCCGGCCGGATCGCTCGAAAAGGAATCGCATTCGCCGTGGCGGATCAACCAAAGTCGCATTTCATGGTTTTAAAGAGGGAAGGCTTCGGGGGCAAGGAAACGATTAAGCGGCCACCAGGTTGGCAACATGCTGGCGGGCTTGCTTCCAGAGGTTGCCGCGGGAGAAGGAGACGACCCGGCTGACGTCTTCGTCGGTGACGAAGGGGTTGGAAAGGAGGAGAGCTTCCATCTTGCTCATCAGGTTTTCGGCATTCAGGATGCTCTTTTGAGCCAGGCCTTGGTCGGCCGTCTTGAGGATGGTTTGGAGCTGGCCTTGGATCTGATTGAAGAGCTGGGGGACCGTTTCGTTTTGATTCTGCATTTCCATGTCTGATCTTAATTGCAAGCGAAAGGCCGGAAATGCCAAGATGGAGATATCGAATATAACTCATTAAAATTATAAGATATTTCTGTTTTACTTCATTGTGGCTCCCAATGGATTACATTTTATGTAAGTACAAATTATATAAATTAATTCCTTATATTAAAAACAAAAGTATATAAATCCTAGAAAGCAAATCTTTCCAATCCTTGACGCGTACACCGTCTAGCCCTAATGATTCTTCGACAAGGAGCGCTCATGGCCAAACGAATCATCCTCTTCCTCGCCGTCAATTTCCTGGTGGTGATGACCATCTCGGTGCTGCTGAACGTCTTCGGGGTCCGCCCCTACCTGACTCAGTACGGCTTGAACTACACCTCGCTGGCGATCTTCTGTCTCATCTGGGGCATGGCCGGCTCCTTGATCTCGCTGGCCCTCTCCCGCCAAATGGCCAAGTGGACGATGGGCGTCCAAGTGCTCGACCCTCAAAGCTCCGGCGCCGACGAGCAAAGGCTGATCCAAACCGTCCACCATCTCGCGCAAAGCGCCGGCCTACGCGACATGCCCGAAGTCGGCGTCTACGATTCGCCGGAGTTGAATGCCTTCGCCACCGGGCCGACCAAATCGCGGTCCTTGGTGGCGGTCTCGACCGGCCTGCTGCGCTCGATGAACTATGAGGAGGTCGAAGGCGTCCTGGGTCACGAGATCACCCATATCGCCAACGGCGACATGGTTACGATGACCCTGCTCCAAGGGGTGGTGAACGCCTTCGTGATGTTTCTCTCGCGGGTCATCGCCTACGCCATCGCCGTCGCCATGCGCAGCGAGCGCGACAGCCGCGGCCTCTCGACCGGCATTTTCTACTTGGTGAGCTTCCTCTTGGAAATCGTCTTCATGATCTTGGGCTCGATCGTGGTGGCCTGGTTCTCGCGCTTCCGCGAGTACCGGGCCGACCAGGGCGGCGCCATGCTCGCCGGCCGGCAAAAGATGATCGGCGCCCTGCGAGCCTTGCAGCGCAATTACGAGGTCGTCGATCCCAAGCGCAACGCCGCCATCGAAACCATGCAGATCTCGGGCCGGGGCTCGGGGCTGATGCGGCTCTTCGCCTCCCACCCGCCGCTCGAGCTGCGGATTCAGCGGCTGCAAGAGGCGGCTTAGCCAGCCATGTCATCCTGAGCGAAGCGAAGGATCTGCGACCTGCCAAGGCACTTTATAAGGCCCAAATCGTTTCGGTTATCCTAACGGGAGTCCGGAAAGACGAAGGAACTACTAAGTCCCGTCGTTTCTTGGTCAGTCGCAGATCCCTTGTGCCCGTAGTTTGGGTATTCGCTTCGCTCAGGATGACCCCGCTCTTTTCGGGCCTTTCCTTCCCAGACCAGGACGAACACGCTCGGCAAGATGATTAGGGCCGCCAAGCCGATGCGGGCGCTCAACTCCTCGCCGCCCAAGGACCAGCCCAACAGCAAGGCCACGGCCGGGTTGACCAAGGCATAGGTCGAGACCCGGGCCGGATTGCTGTGCTTCAACATGTAGAGATAAGCCGAAAAGGCCACCACCGAGCCGAAGACGACGAGATAAACCCAAGATGCCAAGGAAGCCGCCGTGACTGCCGAGAGCTCGAAGCCACTCGCCTCGCCCCGAACGAAGGCCAACAGCAAGAGAACCAGCCCACCCCCGATCATTTCCAGCGCGGTCGTCCACCAGGGAGACTTGGGCAGCCGAATCGATCGCGACAAAACCGAGCCGAGCGACCAGGAGAAGGCGGAAGCCACCACCAGCAAGGCCGGCAGCAAGGGCACCGCCGGCAGAAGCTCGGTGTTCGAGGGATAAACCAGTAGGACAACCCCGCCCAAGCCGGCGATTCCAGCCAAGAGCTTGAGCGGCTGCAAGCGCTGCCGGCGGCCAAAAAACCGGTCCAGGACCATCATCCAAAGCGGCGTGGTGGCGACGATCATCGCCGCGATGCCGGAGGGAAGTCCCGACCGCTCGGCCCAGACCACCCCGCCGTTGCCGACCACCAGCAGCAAGACGCCGATCAGAAAGGCGCCCAGGATTTCACCGGGCCGAGGCAAAGCCTCGCGCTTGAGAAATAGAGCCGAGGCCACCAGCAAACCGGCCGTCAGGAAGCGGGCTCCGGCCATGCCGAAGGGCGGCAAGCTCTCGACGGCGAAGCGGATCGCCAGGTAGGTCGAGCCCCAAACCAGGTAGACGATGGCGAAGCAGAGCCACAGCCCGAGGCGGGAAAATTTGGCTTCGATTTGTTCCGGCGGCGCCGAGCTCATCTGCAACTCCGAGTCTTCCAAGGCCTCGACCAAGAGCCGAGCCCTGCCCTTCCCCCGATACCATTGCCCGGCCTCCAAGAGATAGTCGCCGGGATCGCCTTCGGCGGTGAGCCAAACTCGGCCTTTCCGAAGGTGAACCGTCGGTCCGGCGCCGCTCAGCAAACCGCCGCTGGGTAGCAGGAAGGAATCCATCGCCGCCAGCTTAGGGAAAAGCCCTTGACCAGAACAGATTCAGATAATAAATTTTGTAACCATTACAGTTTTATCTGCTAACAAACTGTGCTTATGAAGATTGCCTTACACTGTATATGACCACCAACTCTTCCCCCGCCCGATCCGAAGACGCCCGGCTCTACGAGCAAGTCGCGGCCAAGATCGCCCGCCTGATCGAGGACGGAACCCTTCGGGCCGGCGACCGGATCCCCTCGGTCCGCCAAACCAGCCAGCAGCATGGGGTCAGCATCTCGACGGTCTTGCAAGCCTTCTTCCTCCTCGAAAACCGGGGCTTGGTCGAGGCCCGGCCCCAATCCGGCTTCTACGTCAAACCCCGGCTCAAGGCATTGCCGGCCATCCCCAAGCCGACGACCCCGCCGGCCGGCGTCTCCCGCCCGACCATGAGCGACTACATCGTCGACGTCATCGCCTCGACCCGCGACCCCGAGGTGGTCCCGCTCGGCGCGGCGACCATTTGCTCGGAACTGCTGCCGGTTTCGGCCCTGAGCCGGCTCATCGCCCAGCTGGCCCGCGACACCCGGGAAAAAATCCTGGTCTACGACATGCCGCCGGGGAGCCCCGCTCTCCGCCGCCAGATTTCGCTTCGATCCTTGGATTGGGAGGTCCCGGCCGGACCCGAGGAAATCCTGACCACCTGCGGCGGCACCGAGGCTCTCAACCTCTGCCTGCAGGCGGTGACCAAGCCCGGCGACACCGTGGCCATCGAATCGCCCTGCTATTACGGCATCCTCCAAATCCTCGACAACCTCGGTTGCCGGACGGTGGAGATCGCCACCGATCCCGGCGAGGGTCTCTCGCTCAGCTCGCTGAGCTCGGCCCTCAAGCGCCACAAGATCAAAGCGGTGGTGAGCATCTCCAATTTCAACAATCCGCTGGGCAGCTGCATGCCCGACGAGAAAAAGCGGGAGCTGGTCCGCCTCCTCGCCCGGCGCCGGATTCCGCTGATCGAGGACGACATCTACGGCGACCTCTGCTTCGGCGAGGCTCGCCCCAAGACCGCCAAGTCCTTCGACCGGGAGGGCTGGGTCCTGCTTTGCTCGGCGTTCTCCAAAACCTTGGCGCCGGGCTTCCGGGTGGGCTGGACCATGGCCGGCCGCTTCCGCAGCCAAGTCGAAAAGCTGAAAATCGCCGGCACCATGGCCACCGCCACCTTGCCTCAGATGGCACTGGCCGAATATCTCCAGAACGGCGGCTACGAGCGCCACCTGCGCCAGCTCCGCCGGGCGATTCAAGTCCAGGTCGAGCGCTGCATCGAGGGAGTGGCCCAATACTTTCCGGCCGATACCCGGGTCACCCGGCCCGCCGGCGGCTGCGTCCTCTGGGTCGAATTCCCGAAAAAGGTCGACGCCCTGAAGCTGCACGCCGAAGCCCTGGCGGCGAAGATCAGCATCGCACCCGGCCCCATCTTCTCGCCCAAGCAAAAATACCGGAACTACATCCGCCTCAATGCCGGCCATCCCTGGTCGGCACGAATCGAGGGCGCGCTCCGCCGATTGGGCGAGCTGGCGCGATCTCAGGCCGAGCGGGACTAAGGCCCCTCGCTACCAGGCAACTTTTTCTCCGATCAGTCGAAAAAGGCTCGATGATTCGCCAACTTGCCTTAGCAATGGGGATTTTCGGTATCCTGGCCGCGCTGCCGGGGCTGAGGCCCGACGCCCGGGCCACGGTCGACAATACGACCTGCACGGTCCTCTCCAATTCGGACAGCGTCGACGACTTCAATTCCCTGCGCCGCAAGATCGAGCAAGGCTACAACCGGGACAATTACCGGATGTGCACCGAGAAGGTCGATTTCGGCGGCTCCCAAAATTATACGATCAAGCTTCAAGGCACCCTCCTGCTGCACAACGAGAACGACCTCGATTGCCCGGCCGGCCCCGGCAAGCCGGCGGTCTGCGGCGACGGCTGGGGCTTCATCCTCGACGGAACCACCGCTTCCTCGGTCCTGATCGACGCCACCGGCCTGGCCGAAGGCACTTGCGCGATCCGCCTCCAAGGCAACCGAATTTCGCTCCGCGGCTTCAAGATCAGGGTCAACAAGCGCGAGAGCGCGATTTGCGACGAGGGCTCGAACAACGACACCAGCGGAGTGGAAATCGAAACCGCGAACCCGGAACCGACCCCACTGCCCACCCCGAGTCCGACCCCTCCTCCGACCCCGGACCCGACTCCGACCCCAACGCCCAGTCCGAGCGCCAGCCCGACGCCCTCGCCGACGGCGACTCCGACCCCGACTCCCAGTGCCAGCCCGACGCCGAGCCCGACGGCCACACCGAGCCCTTCGCCCACCGCGACGCCCAGCGCCACGCCCGACCCCGACCAAGACCACGACGGCGTCGGCAACGGCAGCGACAATTGCCCTTCGATATCCAACCCCGAGCAAAAAGACAGCGACGGCGACGGCATCGGCGATGACTGCGACGACGATTTTTCGGTGAGCCCCGGCGACGACGACGGCGACGGCCTGCTCAACGAGGATGACAACTGCCCCAATGCCGCCAATCCGCTCCAGGCCGACGCCGACGCGGATGGGACCGGCGACGCCTGCGACACTCAGATGGAAGTGAACATCCCCGAGCGTTTCCCTGGCTTTGAAAAGGGCTCGACCTCCTGCTCCTTGGGGGTCGCCGCGGCACCGGCCGGCTCGGCATTGTGGGTTTTACTTTCGCTCTTGCCTGCGTTAGTCAGGCGAGCAAGGACCGGCTTTGCCGGTCCGCGCAGCTAATTCAAAGAATTTGCGAAGTAAAATAGCCCATGGAAGCGCTGAGTCCCGACCGCGAGCCCATTTATTCCGTCACCGAGCTGACCCGCGATTTAAAGTCCCTCCTTGAAAGCCGCTACGGCTCGATCTGGGTCAGCGGCGAGATCAGCAATTTCCACGCTCATTCCTCCGGCCATTATTACTTCACCCTCAAGGACGAGGGCGCCCAAATCGGAGCGGTGATGTTTCGAGGCTCCAACCGCTCACTCAAGTTCAAGCTCGAAAACGGCCTCGAAGTCGTGGCCCATGGCCGGCTCAGCGTCTACGAGCCTCGCGGCAATTACCAGCTGGTGATCGAACACGCCGAACCCAAGGGCTTGGGCGCCTTGCAGCTCGCCTTCACCCAGCTGCGCGACCGCCTGGCCAAGGAAGGCCTTTTCGAAGCCGACCGCAAGCGGCCCATCGCCTATTTCCCGCGCCGGGTCGGGATCGTGACCAGCCCCACCGGGGCGGTGATCCGCGACATGGTCCGGATCCTGCGGCGGCGCAATCCCTGCGTCAGCATCCTTTTATATCCGGTCAGCGTCCAGGGCGAAGCCGCGGCGCCGGAAATCGTCCGCGGCATCGAGACCCTCAATCGCCACGGTGAAATCGACACTCTCATCGTCGGCCGCGGCGGCGGCTCGCTCGAGGACCTCTGGGCCTTCAACACCGAGGCGGTGGCCCGGGCCATTTTCGCCTCGGAGATCCCGGTGATCAGCGCCGTCGGCCACGAAACCGATTACACCATCGCCGATTACGTCGCCGACCTCCGTGCCGGGACGCCTTCGATGGCGGCCGAGCTGGCGGCGCCGGTGGCCAACGAGCTGCGAGCCACCCTGGCCGAGCGGCGGGTCCAACTCTGGCGGGCCTGGAAACGGGGCCAAGAGGCCCGGCGCGAAAAATTGAAGTTTTGGCTCAGCCATCTGCCCCATCCCAAACGCCGGCTGGAGGAGATGGCCCAACGGCTCGACGAGGCCCGGGAGCGCCTTCATTCGGCGATGACCAGCGGCTTGGAAGACCGGCGACGGCGGCTTTCCCACCTGTCCGAGAAGCTGGAGGTGCTGTCACCGCTGTCCATCCTGAGCCGCGGCTACTCGATCGTCCGGAAGCTCGGGCCCAAGGGCGACGAAGCCGAGATCGTCAAGACTGAAAAGCAGGTGAAGGCCGGTGACAGGATCTCCATCCAACTCCGAGAAGGAAAACTAAAAGCCGAGGTAAAGTAAGCAACACCCCCCTTTGAAAAAGGGGGGCTGGGGGGATTTAAAGCGCCGGCAAAAAATCCAACCTCGGCACTTGGCCAAACCCGTCAAATCCCCCCTCAATCCCCCCTTTTTCAAAGGGGGGAAGATTCAACATTGACTCTCCCTGCGTTCAATTTTAATGAGACTCATGCCTTCGGCACCCAAAGACAATTTCGAAGCCTGCCTGGGCAAGCTCGAGGAAATCGTGGAAAAGCTCGAAGAGCCGGATCTCCCGCTCGACCAGTCGCTGAAGCTCTTCGAGGAAGGAATCAAGCAAGCCCGCTCCTGCGAGAGCCGGCTCCGCGAAGCCGAGGGCAAGGTGGAAAAGCTCATCGAAGAAAACGAAGCCTTTAGGAAAGAACCACTCGACCTATGACCGAGAAGCTCGACCTGCACGCCTACCTCGAATCGCGCAAGAAAATCGTCGACCAGGCACTGAAGGACTTTCTGCCTTCTTCCGACACCTGGCCGACCGAGCTCCATCAATCGATGAATTACAGCATCGCCGCCGGCGGCAAGCGGCTGCGGCCGATCCTGGCGATCGCCGCCGCCGAAGCCCTGGGCAAGGGCCACGAAAGCGTTTTGCCGACGGCCTGCGCTCTGGAGTTCATTCATACCTATTCGCTCATCCACGATGACCTGCCGGCGATGGACGACGACGACCTCCGGCGGGGCCAACCGACCAACCACAGGGTTTATGGCGAGGCCATGGCCATCCTGGCCGGCGACTCGCTCCTGACCGAAGCTTTCCACCTGATCGCGAGCAACGCCAAGCCCGAGCAGGCGGCGGTGGCCTTGGAGGTCATCTCGCGGATCGCCGCCGCCAGCGGCTCCCGGGGCATGGCCGGCGGCCAGGCCGTCGACCTTTTGAGCGAAAAAGTGAAAATCTCGCTGGAAGAGCTGGAGCGCCTCCATCGCCACAAGACCGGCAAGCTCATTCAAGTTTCGATCGAGGCCGGCGCCCTGACCGCCGGCGCCGACCGGCGCCAGCTCGAATCCTTGAGCCGTTTCGGCGAGTGCATCGGGCTCTCCTTCCAGATCGCCGACGACGTCCTCGACATCGAGGGCGGCGAGGAGATCGGCAAGGACATCGGCAGCGACATCGCCAACGAGAAGGCGACCTACCCGGCCCTGCTCGGCCTCGAGGAATCGAAGCGCTTGGCCCGGGAGCTGACCGAAGA
>DATEDP010000077.1 GCA_035281585.1 bacterium | reverse complement strand
AGGGCCGCGAGGAGCAGCGAGTCGAGTGGGTCGTCGATTTGACTGACCGGCGTGACCTTGCGGTTCGAGTCGATGAAGGCGACGGTCGGGAACTCCTTGATGCCGTATTGGGTCCAGTCGTCTTCGCTGCCTTTGACGCCCTGGGCACGAATCATGAGAAATTTGCCGGCGGATTCGCGGCTGATGTTTTCGAAGGTCGGCCGATAGGCGGCGCAAGGCACGCACCAGTCGGCGCCGAAATCGACCACGGCCAATTGGCCGGGCTTCAACTTTTCCAGCTGCGCTTCCAGCTCGGCTCCGCTTTTCACCTCGACGGGCTTGCCGTCCTTGGTTTTGAAGGGCCGGGCCGCGATGGCCCCCGAAAATCCCACCGGCTCGGGGCTGAAGAATTGAGTGAGCGAGGCTGTCCGGCCTTGGTCCAAGGCGAAGGCGTAGCGCTCTTGGACGCTGATTTTGCCGTCGCCGTCGGCGTCTTTCACGTCTTCGCTCCAGAAAAAGGGGCTGAAGGTTTGGCAGCTCACCGTTTCGCCGGGCGAGCCTTGAGTGACGACGCTGGTCTTGGAGTTGGCGAAGAGGCGAAGCCCGTTCCCGGAGAAGCAATTGTCCATCACGACGATGCGACGGCCGTAGGAAAGTTTTTCCAGCTCCGCTTGAAGCTTTTGAAAGGGAAGACAGCTTTTTTTCGGCAAGGCGATGCAGCCTTCGCCGTCGCTTTGGCCGTGGCCGGTGGCGTAGACGACCAGCAGGTCGTCGTCATCGATCCGGGATTTGAGGCCGGAAATCAGTTCCTCGAGCTTGGTTTCTTCGGCGGCGACGTAGTGGTCGACCCGAGCCTTGGGCGCTTGGGTCGAGAGGACCGAGATCCGGTAATCCCCTTCGCGGCGCAGGGCTCGAATGGCTCGTTCGACGTTTTCGGTATGCCGAGCTTCGACGTCGCCGTTCAAGATGACGGCGTGCTTTTTGACAAGGCCATCCCCCATGAAATCCCCTGGGTTCCGAGCCTTCTTTCCAGACACGGATTGATCGGCTGATTTTGGGAAAAGTGACGTTAAAACGTGGGAGTTTCCGGGAATCCGGCGGGAAAGGCCACGTCGGATTCCAGGGCCGGGGCCAAAAATTCTTGTCCGCCGACGTCGATCCCCAGGTCCAAGCAATTTTCCCTGGCCGTCGCCTCACCCGTTGAGATGAGGGCGCAGACGTTTTCGCCGCTGATTTGGATGGGATCGGGGCCCTCGACGTCTTGCAGATTGAAGGTCCCGCTCCAAAAATCGAAGTCGTCCAGGAAACCTCCGATGTATTGAACGATCCCCGGACTCTCGGGCGGATCGGGCAAGCTGCGGAAATCCAGCTTGACCAGCTTTTCCAGAGAATCGACGACATCCGATGGGGATTGATTCACCAGGGCATGGACATTGTCGAAGCTTCGGGCCGAGCCGTCGGGGTTGAAGCTCCGGTCTTGAACGAAAAATTCGGTTTCCTGCCTTTGGGGTTCTTGGTCATCGCGATGCGCATAACGCACGCCGAAGGCGAGAGGATTGCGCCCTCCATCCGGCTCGGCGGCCTCGACGCCCAAGCGGAAGGCGCCATTTCCGGCGTTTTTCTCGTCGGCTTCGGTTTCCGGGTTGTCTCGAGTGGCGTAGCGGTCGATGCGACCGGCGGAAAAGCGAGTGAACTCGGTTTGACCGGTGTCTCTTATCCAAATCCGGTAGCAAATCGGTCGCAGGTTGGCGGTGGCGGTTTCGAGGGGACATTCCGAGACTTCGGGAGCGCAACCGGTGGGGCAGGTGCAGCCGGTGCATCCCTCGGAATTTCCGTCTCCGTCCAAGTCGAAATCGGCGAAATCGATTTTGACCGGGACGACCAGTCCCGGCTCAAAAGTCATTGGGCCCTCGAAAGTACGGACGGTGGGGCTCACTGGAATCTCCAAATCCGCCAAGGGCCCGAGGAAGTCGTCGAGCAGGGAATTGAAGACATTGAATAGAATCGGCCCCAAAGAGATGATGTCCGAAAAATCGGTGATCGTGGTCTGCAGCTTGACCTTGGCGGCCTTCAGTGCCGCCGAGGAGCCGCCGCCGCCGGCTTGGGAGACGTCGATCCCGACGCTTTCCGGAAAGGCCACCGAGCTGGGGATTTCGGCGAGGGGAGCGGGCGGGCCGGCACCGGAAAGGCAGCCATTCAGCAAAACTGCCGGCAGCAGTAGCGAAAGCAGTAAAATGAAGAGTCGGATGTGGCGCTTCATGGCTGTTTCGACGATAATCTCAAAAATGCCGCGATTTTTGTCTTAAACCCGTGGGGAAGTTATTCTACCCGGCTTTGGAGCAAGAGGCTATGGGAAGGTGGGTTCGGTGGATTTCAAGGATCTTTTTCCTCAGTATCCTCGTCGCGGGCTTGGCTTGCGGAAATGGCGATGGGCCGGAAGTCTGCAGCCCCGGATCCGTTTCCAGTGACGAGGACTGCGACGGGATCGCCAACCTCTCGGACAATTGCCCGGAGATCCCCAATCCCAGCCAAGTCGACACCGACCAAGATGGCCTTGGCGATTTATGCGAGACCGTTCCCTGCGGGGATGGAGTTTGCGATCCCCCAAGCGGGGAATGCGACGTCTTCGATTACTGCACCAAGGATTGCACTCAAAGCCTGTGTTTCGGGCTGCCCGAAGGCGAGACCTGCGGCGACGGCTCTTGCCAACCGCTGGCGGGCGAGTGCTCCGACTTCGATCCTTGCTTGGAGGATTGCCCGTCGCCGCTTTTCTGCTTTCCCCAAAACTGCGGCGATGGCGAGTGCCAAGCCTGGGAGGACAATCCGGAAGAATCGATCAGCTTTTGCTTTTTCGATTGCATCTGTCGAATCGACAAGGCGGTGGAAGACCAGTGCCATGAGAACGTCGATTGTCAAGGCACCCCCGGAACCGTTTGCGGGGCGACCAGCGATCCCTTCTTCGAAGAAGAGCCCGATTTCTCTTCGGTCGCTTGCGCCTGCACGACTTGCGGAAACTCGGTGCTCGATCCGGGCGAAGGCTGCGACGTCAGCGCCGGCCAAGCCGGGGTGGAGGAGTGCTTCGCCCAGCCCGGGGCCGCCTGCGACCAAATCCTTTGCGAATGCATCATCCAAGAACTCGACTGCGAGGACGGCTTGGACAACGATTCCGACGGCCTGACCGATTGCGAAGACCCCGATTGCCAGGCGATCGTGTGCCAGTGATCCGAAAGGTCAGACCTCCCGGTCGATGATCGTGGCGACGCCCATGCCGTGGCCGATGCAGAGCGTCACCAATCCGTAACGCAGGTTGCGGCGCTCCAGCTCATCCAGGATCGTGCCGAGCAGGATGGCGCCGGTGGCGCCCAAGGGATGGCCGAGGGCGATGGCGCCGCCGTTGACGTTCACCTTTTCGGGATCGAGCTTGAGCTCTTGCATGACCGCCAAGGGAACCGGCGCAAAGGCTTCGTTGATTTCGATAAGGTCGATGTCCGAGATTTTAAGCTTGGCCTTGGCGCAGACCTTTTGGATGGCCGGGATGGGGCCGAGCAGCATGATGATCGGATCGGAACCGACCTCAACGGTGGCGACGATCCGGGCCCGGGGTTTCCAACCTTGCTCGGCGCAGGCCTTCTCGCTGGCGAAGAGGACCGCCGCCGAGCCGTCGACGATGCCGCTGGAATTGCCGGCGTGGATGACGCCGTCCTCCTTAAACACCGGCTTTAAGTTCGCCAGCTTTTCGACTGTGGTTCCTGGCCTAAAATGCTCGTCTTTTTCAAAAATGAAAGTTTTACCTTCGGCATCCTTGGCGGTGACCGGGATGATGGATTTGGCGAAGCGCTTCTCTTCCCAGGCTTTGGCCGTCCGCTCTTGAGAGAGGACCGCGTATTCGTCGAGCTGCCGGCGGGTGAAGCCGAATTTTTGGGCGATGAGCTCGGCCGAGAAGCCTTGCGGGATGAGGTCGAAGCGCTCGGTCAATTTGGAGCCGGCCATCTCGAAGTTGATCGCCATCGGGACCCGGGTCATGTGCTCGACGCCGCCGCCGATCAGGACGTCGGACATGCCGGCCATGATGGTGTGGGCCATGAGGTTGCAAGCCGAGAGGCCCGAGCCGCAGAAACGGTTGATCGTGGCGCCGGGAACTTCCACCGGCCAACCCGCCGCCAGCACGGCTTCACGGGCGATGACGTTGTCCTGGGCGTCGCGTTGCGAGACGCAGCCGTAGAGAACGTCCTCGACCAAAAGGGGATCGAGCCGGTTTCTTTCGCGCAGGGCCTCGAGGGGCACCGCGGCCAAGTCGATGGGGTGGACGAATTTCAGGCTGCCTTCACGCTTTCCTCGAGGGGTGCGGACGGCATCAACGATGAGGGCTTGGGGCATGGTGGGACTCCTTTAAGGGGATTCAAGCACTTTTCGGCGGCTTGTGTTAGCCCGGAGGCCCGGCTGGGGACAAGTTTTTATAAGTCTCTATTTTTAATTAATAATTACAATTATCCCCAAGTGGGGATATGGATGTTAACAAATGCAATGTAGGGCGATATATGGTCAATCCAAAGCTTGGCAATTGGCTTGATATCTTCCATACTTAGCAACCTTAATGCACAGGGCACGATAATTTTGCATCTCTTGAAAACCAGAAATTTTGGAAGTGGAGATGACCGAGCAGTATCAGGGGATTGGATCCGCGCGCGTCGGCGCGCTTTCGCCGCGCGAAGCCCTGGGGGCTTCGCCACGGCTCCCTATTGCGGCAAATCTATCGGCGGCGCTACTCGACGCTAGAGCCGGAACGGACGAACCGAGGCCTCTGCAGGAGTCGTTGCTTCAGGGTCTGAGCTTTCGCCAGGCTTGGGACCGTCTTCCCGAAGGCCGTCGCCAAGCTCTCCAGGAAAATTTTCCACCGGGTTTCTTGCCCGAGCTGGTCAGCCTCGCCGCTGAAACCGACACCGAGCTCTTCTACGACGGCTTGATTCATCTCGCCCGCCGCCACCGCTCGGAGCGGCCGGATTTGGCGCTGGCCTGTTTTTCGCTGATGCGCGAAAGCCTCGAAACCGACCTGCCGGGTCGGCCCGCCAACCACCGCGATCTGCTGGCTCGGGTTCAACGGGAAAGCGATTCGATCGAGGGCCGGGGGGCGATCGGGGGCCGAGTCGAGTTCCTCGCCGGCAACTTCGTCCGCGAGACCACCAACCCGATCGGCTTAGCCAGCATGGCTCTCGGCGGCTTGGCCTTCACGACCGTGCGCACCGGAATGTTCGCCCGCTTGCTCGCCGGCTCGGCCGGGACCTGGACTCGCGGCTTCGGCGCCCGGGCCCTGGCTTCAAGCGTCGCCTTCGGCGCCGAGCTTCCGGCCTTCGTCCTTTCGGGCCGCCTACTTCATCAGGCCAGCGGCCAAGCCCAGGACTGGAGCTTGAGCGCCCTCGGCACCGAATTCGCGACCGCCGGGATCACTTTGGGCCTGCTCAAACTCGGCGGCGCCGGCGCCGGCGCGGCGGCCCAACGTTGGGCCCGCGGCAGCGGCTTCTTGCCTCAGGCGACCCGGACTCTCTTGCCCCAGGCCGCGATGTTTACCGGCATCATGGCGGCCCACCGTCTCGAGCAGGCGGCGGGTCTGCGGCCGACCGTCGACGGCGCCACGACCTTGACCGACGCTTTTTCCACCTTCCTCCAATTCCACGCCAGCGGCCGCTTGCTCGAGACCGCCATGGGGCCGCGTTACTCCGCCTTGCAGCGGGAGCTTCACCTGCGCTCCGAGACGCTGACTCTTACGTTGGGACGGCGCGGTTCTTGGTTCGGCGATTTGGGCTCCGCCCCCAACTTGGCCTTGGCGAATCCTGGTGGCGGCCGCGGCTCTCCCCGCGACCCTCGCACCGAGCATTTGGTTTTCAACTCACGGCATGATGACGATGTTCCGCCTTCGCCGCCGCCTTCGCCCGAGGGCGCCCGGGTTCCGACCCTGCAGGGGCCGGGAAATGGAGCCCGCCGACCGACCCAACCGGCGGCCGGCGGCGGCTTGGCCGCCAAAGTGGCTCGGGAAAGTAGGGAAGGTCGGAACAAAGTGCCGATGATCGTTGCCGGCACCCGGCTCGGCCCGGGGACGGAAGGACGCTACGAGGTCGTTCAGGAATTGGGAGAAGGCGGTGCCGGCCGAGTTTTCTTGGTCCGGGACCTTCGCGAGATCGCGGGCACCCGATCGGAAAGGCTCGCGGTCATCAAGGTGCCGAAAGGAGAGATGGATCCCGACGCCTACAACCGCATCGTCCGCGAGATTCGGATCAGCGAGCTTCTCGGCTCGGGTTGGGCCGCCCCGATCTATGATTCCTTCGAATGGCCGCCGGCCAGCAAGATTTACGTGCCGGTGATGGAGTACATTCCCGGCTACGTTTTCGCGGACATTATCGCCGGGTCCACTCGCGGAGATCGGGCGATGACCCGAGAATTTCCCTTGGCCAAGCGGATCGATCTTTTCGCCGAGCTTTGCCTCGGCGTGCACGACGCCCATAACCACGGCGTGCTGCACAAGGACCTCAAGCCCGATAACATGCGGGTCGATCGCAGCGGGCGCTTGCGGATCCTGGATTGGGGCATTGCCCAGCATTTCACCCAGGAGAACGGATCGGACGGCAAGGGGCCATCGCCGGGCGTCCGAACCCACAGCGGCAATACTGAAATGTCGGGAACTCCGGGCTACATGCCGCCCGAAGCCATCTCGACCAAAAAATTGAGCAACCCTCGGGTGCGGGACGTCTTCGCCCTGGGAGTCGTCCTTTACGAGACCGCGACCGGCGTTCACCCCTTCGGCGAGTTTCGGCCCGGAGATAAGTCCAAGGGCGAGCCGAGCTTGATGCCGGTTTGGGATTTGATCGGGCGGACCCAATACCACCACATTCCCGAGCAGGTCGCCCTGCTGATGATGAAAAACGAGCAAGGCCTCGACCCACCGGCTTTTCGCCGGATCCTGGTCGGTGATTTTCCGCCATACTTAGCCGAGATCGAGCAGATCGCGCGCAAGGCCATGCATTTCAATCCCGAAGAGCGTTATCAAAGCGCCGCCGAACTTCGCGAGGCGGTGCTAATGGCCCGAGCCAAGGCCGACCGGGAGTCCTTGAACGAGCTGAAGCGGGCCCGGCTGTCCCTGCAGCGCCAAGTCACCGACTCTTGGGATTGGCGGCGCTTCAACGTCCTTTCCAAGATCGATCCCACCGAATGGATTCAGGGTCAGAACAACCTGCAGCGGTTGCGGGAGATGCGCAAAGACTGGTCGGAGGGCGTCAACGACCTGACCATCCGGCTCTACGAGGCCACCAAATACGAGCATATCGCCGGCGCCCGGCAAATGATCGCCGAGATCAGCTGGGAAAAGCTGGCCGATGGCGGCGACCGCCTCTCTCCGGGCGAGCGTCGGCGGCTGGAGCAACGCATTCGGGATAACGATTTCGAGGTCCCCTCCGGCCGCATGTTCAGCGAAGTGCTGACCGGAACCGCCCAGATCCAGGTTCGGCTCCAGTCAACCAACCAGGATTTCGAGGGCAATCCGAGGCTCCGGGTCATTCCTTGGGAGCGGGAAGTGGATTCCAACGGCCACGAAACCGGCAATTTCCGGCCCGGCCCTCCGATCGCCGAGGGCTTGCTTTCGGACGTGAGGGAACGGCTGGCTTTGCCGACGGGCTACTATGCCTTCGAATTTTATGAACCGGGCTATGCGCCGGTCAATGTGCCGGTGCAGGTCTCACTGGATGCGGTGCGGAACGCGGTGGTCTGGAAGAGGCCGGTGACGGTCGAGGCGACCTTGGCGCCGGCGGACCTCGTGCCCCGGCACATGCGGGTCGTTCAGGGCGGCAACGCCAATATCGGGCAGGATTTCTATCATGAGGGGATGCCGTTCAATAGTTACAGCTTTCCGATGCGGGCTCAGCATATTCCGACCTTCGCCATCGCCGAGAATCTGGTGACGGTTCGGGAATACGCCCGCTTCATCTCGGCTTTGCTGGCCAAGGGTGAGGTGGCGGCGGCCATGGAATACATGCCGAGAAAAGCCCCGGTGCCGGTGCGGACCGCCAATTTGACTTCCGCCGAAGTCAGCCGCATCTTCAAGGAAGACGAGAACGCCGCCTCCCGGGTTTTTTATTGGCGGATCGTTTCGACCATCGGTGAGCAGGGGCATACCTATCGTTTGATCGATCCGACCACCCACCGCGATCCCAACGGGGATCCGATTCATTACGATCAGCCGATCAACGCGATCAGCCACACCGCTGCGGAGGCCTACGTCCGTTGGCGGTCCGAGACCGAGGGGCGAAACTATCGGCTGGCCACCGCCGACGAGAAGAACAAGGTCGACACCAATTCCTTCGAATGGATCTACCCTTGGGGCTATGACTTCTTGCCCCATTATGGAATTTTCCGCTTCGCCTTCCAGGGCGATCGGAACCAAACCGCCTTCCCCCAGCCGATCGGGGTGCACCCGATGGGGCAGGAGCACTACCGCGACGTCTCTATTTATGGCACTCGGGACAATCTAGGAAATGTACGGGAATTTACCGCCTCGGAAGGGGAGCCTGGAACCGTGGTTTTATCCGGTGGTTCGGTTCGGGTGCCCTATGGTCCTTTTTATCTTCCGGGTGGCCGCAATTATCCCTTGCTCCGCAACCAGGTGGCCGATTCCATTGGTGGGATTCGTTTAGCCATGGATATTCCTCCCGCCTTTGTCCTTCCCCAATGATAATGTACACAGAAAAGCCGGGTATTTTGATACCCCGATTGTCAATTATTTGACAAGGTGTTTTGAGTACATAAGCTCTGATTAAATCACCCAAAAGTTCAATAAATACAATTAATTGTACATACTATTTTCTCAAGAGAGAAGGGATTCCTTTAGAGAATCCATAATAGTTTACTTTAATAAAATTTTGTAATCTTTTGTGATCATTTACTAATTAATAATTGTACGCAACTGGCACCGCCTTTGCTTAGTAAATTGGTACACAATAGTATTTTTTGGCCGGGGCATGTAGGAATAAAGGAGGTGCCGCTTGAGCATTCAAGTTCAAGTGCCAGTGTCGAATCTTCTAGTTTCAGGGTTATCTTCCGTATCCTCGCTTCCGCCCGTTCAAGCCGCTGCCGAGAACAATAGCCAAAGCTCCCAGGACGTTTACATTCCGCTGGGGCAGGGGCCGGATATGCGGCCGGCATCCTTCCACCTCAACCAGTTCTGGACCTTAATGGGCCAACCGGTTGATATGGCTACGGAAGGTCAGGGGCCTGATATGGTGCAACCACCCGATATGGTGGTTCAGCCGCCGGACATGGTGGCCGGTCAACCCGTCGACATGTAAAGAATTGGTTGAAGACTATTTCTCGAAAGGCCCCTCCTTGCTGGAGGGGCCTTTTTCATTTAAAGGATCTCCATGCTTTTCGGTAAACGGCGGCGAGAAAGCCAGCTTTTGGAGACCTTTCGGACTTACTCCCAAGAGCTCAGCTCGATTTTAAATCTCAAGGATTTGTTGAAGAACCTGGTTCGGACTTTGAGCGAGATCGCCGAGGTCCGAAACGCCTCGATCCTCTTGCTCGAAACTCCGATCAAGGCCTTCGTGGTCCGCGAGAGCCGGGGCGGAGAGCCCTTGATCTCCCAGTTTCAAGCCAAGGATCCCTTCATCCAATACTTGAGCCGTTCGCTGAAGCCGATTACCAAGCACCATTTGCTCGAAGATCGGCGCTTGATCGACGTGAAGGAGTCGGGGATCCACTTCCTGACCGCCCTCAATGCCGAGGCCGTTTTCCCGATGAACGCCGAGAACAAGTTCATTGGACTTTTGGCTTTGGGGGCCCGGCGGGAAAACGAACCCTATTCCGATGAGACTTTGGATCTGCTCGGGGTCTTGGTGGCCATGGCCGCGATCTCCATCGACAACGCGATTCTGTACGAATCGCTTTCCCGCCAGAACCTGGAGTTCTCCGAAATCGCCAAGCTTAAGACCCAATTCGTCAGCACCATTTCTCATGAGCTCAGCACCCCTTTGAACGGGATCCTCGGGCTGACCGAGGCCCTGCTCGAAGGCGAACAAAACGCCAATCTCAATGACGATCAGCGCCGTTATTTGGAAATGATCCAGTCCGCCGGCCGAGAGCTCTCCGAGGTGGTGAGTCATATTTTGGATTTCACCCGGGTCCAGAGCAAGAAGGCGCCGGCCGAGATCCGGAAGGTCGACCTCAGCAAAGCCCTGCTCGAGGTCACCGCCGGGATCGAGGACGCCCTCCGTGAGAAACGGATCCAGCTCGAGGTCAGCCTTGACGCCGCTTCCATGGTTTACGGCGATGAGGCCCAAATACGCCAAGTCTTCGCTTGTCTCCTCGAAAATGCCTTGAAGTTTTCCCGGGAGGGGGCTTCCCATTCGATTGGCATCCTCAGCTCCAGGGTCGGAGATATGCTGCGGGTCTGCGTTCGCGACGAAGGCATCGGCATCGAGGAGAAGGACCAACACTTCATTTTCGAAGAGTTCCGCCAGGCCGACGGCGATCTGACCCGGGAATTCGGCGGGACCGGCCTGGGCTTGGCCATTGCCAAGCACATCGTCGAGCGGCATGGCGGCCGGATTTGGGTCGAGTCGAAGAAGGGGGAAGGGGCCCAATTCTACTTCACCTTGCCGCTGAAGCCGGCCCTCGTCGATGCCCGCGAAGTCGACACCCACCGCCAAGAGATTTCCTCCTAAGGCTGATGGCAATTAGTTTGGCATCGGCCTCCAATATTCCTTGATTTGCCTTAAGTTTTTTTACATGAGAGGACGGCGTGAAACCGCCTTTCCATAGAGTGGTTTTTGGTTTGGGGACGGTCCTGCTCCTCTCGCTCGCTGCGGATTTCCTGCATGCCCAGACCACCGAGCTTCAGGTCCAAGCCGCCTCCGAAAGCCAGCCCGCCGCCTCGACCGAGTCGGCTCCGGCTCCGGCGCCGCGTCGCGCCGAGTCGCGGCCCAGCCCGACCGAAGGCTGGGAAGTCCCTCGTGACATGCCGGAGGGGCCGACCGGCTTCGAGGAGGAAAAAGAATCGGCCCTCAAGCCGCCGCCCGAAGTGCCGATGGGCGAGGGTCCCAAGATCAATCTCGAAGACTGCTTGCGGATGGCGATGCTCAATAACCGCGAAGTCCGGGCCAAAAGCTTCGACATGCAAATCGCCCAAAACAAGCTGAAGGAAGCCAAGCTCACCGGGATTCCGATCTTCGAATATGAGTTTCTCTCTTTTCCGGCGCCCCGCGACGCCGACCATGCGGTCAGCAGCTTCTTCGAGGGCGATTTGACCTTCGGCCAGCGCGGCAAGATCACCATGGGCATTCCGCTCTACAGCTTTGGCAAGATCGGCATCGCCCAGGAGCTGGCTCGCGGCGGCATCGCCGCCGAACAGGAGAAAAAGATCGACAAGCAGAACGACGTCGTCCTCAAGGTCAAGCAGCTCTACTACGGCTTGCTTTTGGCCAAGGACGTCCGCGAGCTTTTCCAAGACGCCAGCAACCACTTGGCCAACGAGGTGAAGCGCCGGGAAAGCAGCCGGGAGCCGGCCGATCCGGTGGAGCTGACCCGGCTCAAGCTGTTCCGTTATGAGATGCTCAATCGGCTCCTCGAGACCGACAAGAAAGCGGCCCTGGCCCGGGAGGGCCTTCGGATTCAACTGGGCATGGAGCGAGGCACTTTGTTCTCGCTCGATGAAGAGCATCTCACGCCGGTGGAAACCGAAATCAAGGAATTCGACCATTACCTGGAGCTCAATCGCCGGAACAATCCCAAGAACCGGCTGCTCGACATCGGCGTCAAAGCCAGCGAAGCCCAGTACCGGTTGGAGCGCCGGAAGCTGGCGCCCGATATCGGCCTCGGCGCTTTCTACGAATTCGGCCGCACCGTCCAACCCATTGCCGGGGTTAACTTGACCGACGACTTCAACGATCCCTTTAACTTCAACCGGGTCGGCTTCGGTCTGAGGATCAAAGGCGATATCAATGTCAATCAATACCTGGCCAAAACGCGAGCCGCCCAGGCCGATTATTTCAAGAACGCGTTGAACAAGGAAATCGCCGACGAAGGGCTTGAATTGGAATTGAAAGACGCCTATTTGAGCGTCCTCCAAAGCAAGGAGGCCATGGAGAACGGTTACCGCGCGATGAAGCTGGCCCGGCAATTCGTTTTTCTGACCAAAACCAATATCGACATCGGCGTCGGCGATAAAAAAGACTATTCCGACGCCCTTCAAGCGTACTTGGTGTCCAGGGGCCGTTACCTCGAGTCGGTTTACAACTATAATATCGCCGTCGCGGTGCTCGAACAGCGCAGCGGCGGAATCGCGAGGAAGGAATGAGGATGAGCATGAATCGAAGCATCGCGAAACGAATTTTACCGAGCTTGGCCCTGGCCTTGGCTTTAAGCCTGACCGCGCCGGCCGCCCGATCGGCGGTCAAGGGGGCGACCCCTTCGGCGCCGCCCGCCGGCGGCGGCTCCAGCGGAAAAGCTCCGGCCTCCGGCGCGGTCAGCGCGCCTCAGGGGACGCCGACTCGCGAGGTCCAAGAGATCGAAGTCAAGATGGATGCTTATAAGACCGGCTCGGGCCTCAGCGCCGAGGACAAGGCCAACAACTCCAAGATCAAGCGCGACATTCTCACCGGCACCTTCGACCTTCGCGAGCTGTGCCGGCTGGCCTTGGACAAGCATTGGGGCGAGATTTCGGCCGCCGAGCAAAATAACTTCGTGGCTCTGATGACCGATCTGCTCGAAACCAAGGCCATCTTTTCCAAGGAGCATTCCAAAACCCAAGGCAAGGCCTATACGGTCCAGTACCTCGGCGATACCTATTCCAACGAGAAGACCAGGGCCAAGACCCGCACCAAGGTGGTGGTTCCCAAGGAAAACGTGAAGGTCGACATCGAGTACAAGATGAAAAAGGACACCCAAGGCTGGAAGGTTTACGACGTCGTCGTCGACGACGCCAGCTTGGTCGAAAACTACCGCTTCCAATTCGACTCGATCATCTCCAAGAACGGCTACCCCGAGCTGGTCCGGCGGATGCAAAACAAGCTCAAGGAGCTTCGCGGCGGGCAACCGACTTAATCCATGACCCATCCCCAAAAGAAACGCTTCATCGTCCTCTTGGCCGACGGCTCGCGCTATGACGTCTTTCGCGAGCTGTTGGAGGCCGGCCGCTTGCCCAATCTCGCCGAGATCTTTCTCAGCCAAGGGACCTTCGCCAAGGCCACCAGCGTTTTTCCCTCGACCACCGGCCCGGCCTACATGCCCTTTCTCACCGGCTGCTTTCCGGGAACTTGCAACGTCCCGGGCATCCGCTGGTTCGACAAGGCCGAATATTCCCGGCGCAAGCTCTCCTTGACCCGCTTTCGGAGCTATGTCGGCTTCGAGAGCTTCTTGATGAACCGGGACATGCGGCCGGAGCTGACCACGCTCTTCGAGCATTTCCCCAACTCCCACAATATCTTCAGCTCGGTGAACCGCGGCGTGCCGAGCAAGGGCAACGTCACCGCCCACATGCGCATTTGGTATTGGTACTATGCCCATCTCACCGACCGCTGGCACATGGTCGACGAGTCGGCGGCCCAAATGAGCCTCGAGGTCATCCGCAAGGGCTTCGATTTTCTCTTCATGGTGTTTCCGGGCATCGACGAGTACAGCCACTTAAGCTGGCCCCGGCATCCGAGCGCGCTCCAGGCCTACGAGACGGTGGATCGGGCCTTCGGCAAGATCGCCAAGGAGCTCAAGAAGCAGGGGAAGTATGAAGAGACCGCGATGTTCATCGTCAGCGATCACGGTCTCTCCGAGACCAAGTCCCACTTCGGCGTCGCTTCCTTCCTGGAAGAGCAGGGCATCAAGACTTTTTATTATCCGAAAATCTTCAAGAGCGGCTTCGAGGCCGCCAGCATGGTCTCGGGCAATGCCATGCTTCATCTTTATTTCCGGGGCCGCCAACCTTGGGCCGGCCGCCTGACCCTCGAAGAAGTCCGCGAGCTGCACCCGAAGGTTCTAGGCGGGCTGATGGAGCACCCCGCGGTCGACTTGGTGCTTTCCCAGGACCATGGAGGTTGGGTGCATATCCTGAGCCGGGCCGGCGAGGCCAAGGTGAAGGAAGAGGGCGATCACCTGCTCTGGAACAACCTCCGCGGCGATCCACTGGGCCTGGCAACGGCCCCGTCCCGCCTTTCGCGGAGCGAGGCGCTGACCCTGACCGAGCGGTCTCTTTACCCCGACTCGCTGGTCCAAGCGACTCAGATCTTCCGCTCGGGCCGGACCGGCGACTTGGTGATCAGCGCGGCCAAGGGTTACGACCTCCGGAAGCGCTTTGAGCATCCCGAGCACAAATCCTCTCATGGCGCGCTCCATGACGAGCACATCCTGATCCCGCTCTTCTCCAACGTGAAGATGAAGCGGGATTTTGTCCGCTCGGTCGATCTCTTCCCTTCGATCCTCAAGCTCCATGGCGATCCCATTCCCGAGGGCATCGACGGCGAAAGCTTCTTCTGATTTGTCATTCCGAGGAGCGGGGGCCCCAGTCGAACGCCGCGAGGTTCGAGTGAGACTGGGGGGACGAGGAACCCACTACGGAGCTCCTTGGCGCCAAGAGGCTTCGCGGTGGATCCCTCACTCCGTTCGGGATGACATCGCAAATTCCCGCAATTGATGGGCCGGCGTGAAAAAGCGCCGGTAGCCCAGCAGAGCCACCAGCAGGTTGGTCAGGGTGGCGCTGGCCAATAGCATGAACATCACGATGATCTGATAGCGAACGGCGACCAGCGGCGACTCGCCGGCCACGATCATGCCGGCCATCATCCCCGGCATGAAGATCAGGCCCAAGGCCTTCAAAGTGTCGATGGCCGGAATGAGCGAGGCCTTGAGGGTCTGCTGCAGGATTTTTTGCATCGATTGCCGGCTGCTGGCGCCCAGGCTCAGGTAGAGCCGGACTTCCCATTTCCGCAGCTCGACTTCGGATTTCAGCCGGTTCAAGGTCAGGCTGGCTCCGTTCATCGAATTGCCCAAAATCATCCCGCCCAGCGGGATCAAAAGCCGGGGCCGGGGCTCGATCGAGCCGCCCAGGACCAGCAGGCCGAGGGTCAGGCTCAGGCTTAAGGCCAGGCTGAAGAAGGCGATCGGGAAAATGCCGGGAATGCCCTCGGCCCGGCTCCGGACGATCCAAGCCGCCATCAGGGTCATGAGCAGAAGCGTCAGGTAGACGATCTCCAGGCCTTCCCAAGCGAAGATCCAAAGCAGGATATAGCCCACCAAGGTCAGCTGGACGAAGCCGCGCAGGGTCGCCCAAATCAGGTCCTTTTCCAGTTGGAGGCCTTCCCGCCAAGAGATCAGCAGGGCCAGGAGAACCAGGCTCAGCGAAAAGTAGAGGCCGGTATCCTGCCAGAAACTTGCCATCGGCACCTCGCTCAATTCCCGATTTGATTAAAAACTTGAATGATTCTTGATAGATGGTACCCTTCTGAGGCAGGGCGGCAAAGGAAATAATGGCAAAGGAAGCACTCCACCGGATATTGGTCGTCGACGACGATGAGTCGATGCGGGACTTATTGATGAGCGTGCTTGCTCCGCTGGGCACCGTCACGACCGCCGCCGATGGCCGGGAGGCCCGAGCCAAGTTCCAAGTGGAGGAGTACTCGGTCATCCTGCTCGACTACATGCTGCCGGATAGCGATGGCCTGACCTTGCTCAAGGAGTTCAAGGAGCTTCAGCCCGACACCGAGATCATCTTGATCACCCACGTGCGGGAAGTGAAGCTCGCGGTCCAGGCGATCAAGCTGGGAGCCTTCGACTACATCAATAAGGATTTCGAGGTCGAGGACCTGCGAGCCTTGCTCCACCGGGTTTTCGAGAAGCAACGTCAGCTCCGGGAGATCCTCTATCTCCGCTCGGAAGTGGAGCGGCTGACCGATCATGAATTTCTGCTCGGCATCAATCCTCGGATGCAGGCTCTCAAGACGGTGCTGGACCGGGCGGCGGCCACTTCGGCGACGGTCCTGGTTCAAGGCGAAAGCGGCACCGGCAAGGAGCTGATCGCCCGTTACCTCCACCAAAAATCGCCGCGGGCCAGCAAGCCCTTCGTCGCGATCAATATGGCTTCGATCCCCGAGCACTTGGTCGAATCGACTCTCTTCGGCCACGAGAAGGGCGCTTTCACCGGGGCCTTGAAGACCACCCTGGGCAAGTTCGAGCTGGCCGATCAGGGAACCTTGTTTTGTGACGAGATCGCCGATCTCAAGTTCGAGGTCCAGGCCAAGCTGCTTCGCGCCATTCAGGAAGGCGAAGTCGAGCGGGTCGGCGGCCAGAAACCGATCCGAGTCGACGTCCGGCTATTGGCCGCGACCAATCGCGACCTCAAGGCCCTGGCCCAGGAAGGCAAGTTCCGGGAGGACCTCTATTACCGGCTCAACGTCATTCCGATCCAGCTTCCGGCGCTTCGCGACCGGCTCGAGGATTTGCCGCTTTTCGTCGAGCTCTTCTTAAAGCGCTACAACCGGAAATTCGGCCGGAACCTGAAGTTCACGCCCGATGCGATCTCGGTCCTTTGCCATTATGACTGGCCCGGCAATATCCGCGAGCTCGAGAATTTGGTCGAAAGGTTGGTGGCGATCCATCCCTCGGACAGCATCTTCGCCGAGGACATCCCGATCGACTATCAAATCTCGGACATTGCCCATCTGAAGAGCTTGGACGGCGATTCCGACAAGCTCAAGGCCGCCACCGACGCCTTCGAACGGGGGTTCATCCTCCGGGTTTTGGAGCAGGAGCACTGGCATCAGGAGAATGCGGCCGCGAAACTCGGTGTGCACCGCAAGACTTTAGAGTATAAGCTCAAACGGCTTCAATTGACCGAAGTCGTGGATCATCGACAAAGGGAAGGACGAAAAGGGTAGGAAATGTTCCAGCGGACCAAGATACTCGCCGCTGCCTTGGTGGCGTTGACGGCACCTTTGCAGGCGCCGGCCGAAGAGGCCCAGATCGGGGAGGTGGTGGTCAGCGCCCGCCAGATCGAGGAGCCGCTCCGCACCACCGCCCATAGCGTCTCGATCGTGACGGGCGAGGAATTGGACCGCCGGGTCGACCGCAGCGTCGCCGAGGGGCTCGAGGAATTGCCCGGCCTTTTCGTCCAGCAGCTGGGGACCCGCGGCGAGACGGTCAACGTCCGGATCCGGGGCGCCACTGCCGCCGATACCCTGGTCCTGCTGGACGGAGTCCGGCTCAACAATCCGGCCGACAACGAAGCCAACCTTGGCCTCATCCCGGTCGAGCAGATCGACCGGATCGAGGTCCTCCGCGGCTCCCAAGCCGTGCTCTACGGCGGCAACGCCGTCGGCGGCGTCGTCAACATCATCACCAAGAGCGGCCAATCGCCGGCCGAAACCCGGCTTTCGTTGGAAGGAGGCAATCTCGGCCACCGCCGGGAATGGCTCGGCACCCAAGCCGACCGCGAAGCGGTGAAATGGAACCTCGGCGTCAGCCGGACCGACGAGACCGGCCAATTCCAGAACGACGATTTCGGCGAGACCGCGATCACCCAGCGTTGGGATTTCAAGCCCACCGATAGCCTCCGGCTCACGATCGGGAGCCGCTTTTTGATCAGCGACAAGAGCTTGGCCCGCGACTTTTTAGTGGGGCCGGCGGCGCTCTACGATCCGGCCTTGCCGCCGGACGCGGCCTTCATCCAGATCGCCCGCGACGCCAACCGCGACTTCGACCGCTTGCTGACCACTCAATCCCTGCAGCTCAGCCAGGACTGGAGCCAAAATTTCCGCACCGAGTTCCTTTACGGGTTCTATCTATCCGACGAGACCGAGAATAATTCCAACATCGGCGATGTGCCGTACCTGACCCCATCGGGAATCGGGCTGGCTCCCAACAGCGTCCGGAACAAGGTCAAATCCAGCCGCCAGAGCGCCGATTTGCGGCAGTTCTTTTTCATCCCGGACCTCGGCAAGATCGAGCAGACCGCGATGGTCGGCTTCGAATTCTACGACGAGCGGGTCGAGATGAGCGGCGAGCCTTTTCCCGGCGATCCGCCGCCGCCGGTCGGCACCCTCGGGCCTTTCATTCCGCCGCTCAGCCCTTTTCCGGCGCCGGGAACCCCCGGCTCTCGCCAAAATTACGCTCCTTATTTCCAATATCATCTGGGCTACTCCGACCGGGTTTTTCTCGACGCCGGATTTCGATGGGACCAAAATTCGGCTTACGGCGGCGAGCTCAGCCCGCGGGCGGCGGTGGCGGTGCTGATCCCGGAGATCGGCGGGAAGTTTCACGGCGCTTACGGCGAGGGTTTCCTGCCCCCGACCTTGGTCCAGCTCTTCAATCCGGTCACCGGCAATCCCGACTTGAAGCCGCAAAAATCGCAGAGCTACGAAGCCGGCTACGAGCAGCGTTTCGGCGAGAAGGCCGGAGTCTTCGCGACTTTCTTTTACCTGGATTTCGACAACCTGATCGACCGGGTCGGCGTCAATATCAACGACGCCTTCAGCGTCGGCGTCGAATCGGGCTTCTGGTGGAAGATCATCCCTCAGGTCAAGATCGGCGGGAACTACACTTACACCCACAGTGTCGATGAAAGCGGCGGGGGAGGGCGGCTGCCCGAGGTCCCGGCCCACGTTTTCAACGCCTATTTGAGCGCCAAGCCGCTCAAGCGCATGACCGTCGACTCGACCCTGACCGTCGTTTCGGACCAACGCGAATCCTTCCCCTTGGTCTCGGCCGATGGGGTTTTCGTTGGAGGAACCGCGGCCGCCAACCTCTTCGGCGGGACCAATCCGGGTTACGCCCAGTGGGACTTGGCCCTTTCCTATGAATTCCCGTTGGAAAGCCCGGGCCACCCTCAGTCGGTCACGGTATTCGGGAAAGCGGCCAATATCCTGGATGACCGCTACGAGACTTTTTTTGGGTTTCCCAACCCCGGCTTTCACTTCATTGCCGGGGCCAATCTGCTCTTTTAAAAGGCAGCCTTTGCTTGACCTCGGCGAGGCCTTTTTCGGACAACATTTTTCCATGACGGGATAAACGCTTTCTACCTGCATTGGAAGGCGGGAAGGCGATGGATTTTCGACTCGGAAAATCCCCAGTCCCTTCGCGATCCTCAACCCATCGGCTCTTCCGGCCCTCGATCCGCGCGGCCTGGCACAAGGCTTGCTCTGTTTTAAATTCGAGCGCCCAAGCTCGGTATGCGGAAGGGGTATGAAGCATGAAGGCCTCCCGATTTAATTTCATGGTGCGGTCACCGCGCGATCCCAACTTGACATTTCTCTACAACTCCTTGTCCGACAGCCGGATCGCGGTCGAGGACGGCGACGTCAATCTTCGGGATTTGCTGCAGAAGATACGGCGGAAAGAATCGCTAAGCTCGGCCGAGACCGATGCCGCGATGGATCTCAAAGAGATGGGATATTTGCTGGAGGATTCGGCCGACGAAGAGGAGGCTTTCCATGCTTGGTTCGATCGCCGGGTGGTCGAGCAGAACGAGATCCTGACCGCGACGATCCTCACGACCATGGCCTGCAACCTGCGCTGCACTTATTGCTATGAGAAGGACAAGCTGGGGAAATCGCGGATGTGCCCCGAAACCATGGAAAAGGTCGCTTCTTGGCTGAAGACCCGTATCGACACGACCCATCCGGTCAAGGTCAATTTGATTTTCTTCGGCGGCGAGCCGCTGCTCAACGTCGACGCCATCCGCAAGATCAGCGGCGATGTCTATGCCCACTGCCGGCTCCGCGGAGTGGAGTACTCGGCCGGGATGGCCACCAACGGGATCTTCCTAACTCCGAAGCTGGCCGAGGAGCTGAAGAGCTACGGCTTCCAATGGATCAAGATCACCTTCGACGGCGACCGCGATCAACACGACAAGAAACGGATCTATCAGGGCGGACGCGGGACCTTCGACCAGATCTTCAAGAACTTGGAGGCTTGCGCCGGCCAGCTCAAGATCATGCTGGGAGGCAATTTCGACGCCGAGAACGCCGACAGCTTCAAAGGCCTGCTCGAGAAGATCGCCCAATCGAAGTTCCGGGACGACATCGTGGCCACCAATCTCAAGCCGATCCTCCCTGAAATGAAGCCTTCGGACCAGAAGAACGTCGGCTCGACCTGCGAGCGCTGCACCTATTCCGATTTCGAGATCACCAAGATGCTGGAGCTGCGGCGGGAAGTCCGGGCCGTCGGCCTGACCCCGACCGATCCGGTGAACCTCGGACCTTGCGAATATTACCGGCGCAACGCCGTCACCATCGGGATCGACGGGAAGATCTACAAGTGCATCGCCTTCCTCGGCATCGAAGCCGGGGTGATCGGCGAGGTCGGAAGCCAGGAATTCAACGCCATCGGCGAGGACATGCTTGCGGTCAAGCCGCTGGCCCACCCCAAGTGCGCCAAGTGCATGTTCGTCCCGCTTTGCGCCGGCGGCTGCCGGGCCGACGCCTTCAACATGACCGGCGACTACAACCGGATCAGCTGCCAACAACCGTATTTCATCAAGACTCTCCGTGAGGAACTGCCGCTGGAATATTACGAGGGAGCAACATGCGCGGAGCGGATGGAAGTATCAACCTAGCCTGTCCGAGGGGATGGGAAGCCAGCCCGCTTTGCGGCACCTTCCCATCCCTTTTCAAAATTTGGAAATCGGTAACCTAAAGCAGGAGGAAAACCTATGAAAGTGAAAGTCGTGAAAAAAGGCGAGAAGACCCAAAAGACGCAATTAACCGCTTGCTTCGGCTATTTCATGTAAACCGTTGCCCAAGCTGCGATGAAAAAAGGATTGATATTTCTATCAATCCTTTTTTTATTCTCTCGGGTGAGGCGATCTTTCCTAATAACCCTAGCAGCTTGCATGATTTTCTTCGGGTGTAGCGGGCGCGAAGCCCCATCTCCTTCAAAGGACATCGTATTGGCGACGGTCGTGCCAATCGGCGAGGTCGAGCCTTTTAGCTCCCGCCAAGGGATAGGCGCCATGCTGGTCGAGCTGCTCTATCGGCCGCTCCTTCGGTTCTCGGAAGACGGTCAATTGAAAACGGACATGGCCGAAAAAGTTTGGTGGGAGGAACAGGACAAGAGTTTCCATGTCAAGCTCAGTCCGGAAAACGCCGAGAACGTCAAATTCACCCTGGAGCACCTGCAGAAGCTGGGCATACCCGAATTTAAGGAAGGTTTAAAAAATTTAGTTTCATTCGACATCAAGGCGCCGGGCGAGTTGGTTTTCCGGCTGAAGGAGTACGACCGAATATTCCCTTTCATGCTGAGCCGCATTCCGATTTTGTCCAAGGATCCAGCCCAGACAACGGGCGACTTTGTCATCGAGTCCAAGAAGGACGACAGCATCGTTCTGCAAAGGAAAGTCCCGTCTCCAACGTCGGTCAACCGAATCGTGGTTCGGCAAATTCCCTCGGCCCGCCGGGTCCTTCGGGAGTTTGCCACCGGTAGCGTCGATATCACCTTTCTGACCGATGAAGGAGATTCCAAGGTTTTGAGCGACCTTCCGCAATTTGCTTTCGGCGAACTGGAGTCGGCCTTTCTATATTTAGTTTTGATCAATCGGGAGAATTCCAGCATCCGCCGAATGCCATGGAGTGAGATTTCCAAAAACCTTCACCGTGATCGGATGATTTCCGAGCTAGGGGCCAAGGGGCTTTCTCCAGCCTATATTCCGGTGAGGAAAGTCGACCGCTGGGGTGCGGGGCTGATGGCGCCGGCCGGACAGCCTTCGGAGATTGAGCCCTTTAAGGTGATGTCGGTGCCCAAGGCCGCGATTGAATTGTCGCTTCTCAATACCCAGGCGATGGACGCGAGAATCGCTCTCTTGTTGAAGCGACATCTCGAGGAGATGGGCATACCGATTTCCTTGAACTATCTCGAGCCCCAGAATTTCGGCGAGAAGATCCTGAAGGCCAAGGATTTCGACCTAGTTTTGTTGCCATTTGCGATTCGGGACGCCCTGACATCGAACTATTTTGTATTTCACACCGCTGAAGGCGCGGGCAGCGTCAATCTTTCGGGATACAGCTCGCCGGAGGTCGATAAATTTCTGGAAGCCGCCCGGTATCAGTACGACGACGAAAGGGCCAAGGAGGATTTTTCCAAGGCCATCGCTGAAATGCTTAAAGATCCCCCCGGAATTTTCTTGTTTTGGCTGAAGACCCCCCTGTTGTATCGTAAGTCCTGCACGGGATTTAAGTTCAACACCAACGAGTTTTTCTCTTCGCTCAAGGACGTTCGTTGCGAACCCTCCGCGGCAAACTGATTCTTCTTCTGCTGGTCTCGGCCCTTTTGCCCTTGGCCATCTACGGCGTTTTGAGCCTCTATAATTCCCAAAAAATTCTGAAAACGACCATCCAAGACAGCTATGCCGAGATCGCCAAGCGCACCGCCGGCGAAATCAGCCTTTATTTGGAGCATGCCCGGGCTCTTCTCGAGACGCTGGTAGCCGACTTGGCCAATACCGACCTCTCGGCCGGCCAAACCCGGCGGATCGTCGAGAACTACGTCATTCGATTCTCGGAATTCGAAAGAATCCTGCTTTTCGATTCGGCGATGCAGGCGACGCTCTCCACCGACGCGAAGACCTCGAAAGAAGACCAGCCGCCGGTGGCCCTGCTTCAAGAAGCGGCCGCAGGCCGACCCAATTTTTCCAAGGCCTATCTTTCGGCCGACCTGACTCCCGTCATTTGGTACCTGGTGCCGATGCGGGCCGGCACCAAGGTCCAGGGGGTTCTGGCCGCCCAGATCGACCTGATGCGGATGTGGGAATGGGTCGGTGGCACCCAACTGGGGAAGGGCGGTTACGTCACCGTCGTCGACCGCTCGGGTCAAGTCGTGGCTTCGGGCGATCCATTCTACAAGCAGGCAATCCTTTCTTCCGATAGCGATGTGAGCTTTGAGGGCTTTTCCGAGAAGCTGTCCAGCTCGCCGACGATCCGCCAGACGGGAAGGGGAAATTTCCTCCTCGCCCTTCAACCGATCTCGGAAGCGCCGCCCTGGTACGTCGTCTTTGCCCAGCCGGTCCAGGAAGCCTTCGCGCCGCTTCGGACCATGACATGGGAGCTGCTCCTCTTGATCGCCGGCTCGGTGATCTTGATGCTCCTGGCCGGCTTTTGGATCAGCCGCCGGCTTTTGTTGAAGCCGGTCGGGCAATTGGCTCTGGCCACCCAGGCCCTTGGCAAGGGCGATTTGAGCTATCGGCTGCCGTCCTTGGGCGGCGACGAATTCGGCCGCTTGGGCGAAAGCTTCAACCGAATGAGCGAGGATCTGCTCGTTCTCCAAGAAACCACCCGACGGCAGGAACGCCTCGCGATGTTCGGGCGGATCGCCTCGGGCCTGGCCCATGACCTCAAACATCCGGTCAAGAACATCGAGAACGCCGCCAAGGTCATGGAAACGATGTACGAGGATGAAAACTACCGCCAGACCTTCCGGCGCATCGTGCAGCGCGAGTTCAATCGGATCAATCAGTTCCTCGACGACCTTCGCAACCTCACCCATGAGATGCCCTACCATCCCATTTCCTTCGACTTGGTTAAAATGCTGCGCGACTCCTTGGAAAGCTTTCAGATCGAGGCGGCCAATCGCAAGATCGAGCTCAAGCTTTCCGCCGCCGCCGAGCTCATCCCGGTTGTTGGCGATGTGTCGCTATTGCGCCGACTCTTCGAGAATTTGATCGCCAATGCCATTCAAGCCTTCAAGGACCCCGACGGTCTCGTCGAAGTGCGGCTCCGGACAGAAGGCGACCAAGTCTTGGCCGAGGTGGCCGACACCGGCCCGGGCATCCCGGCCGAGAAAATCGACGGCCTCTTTGAGGAATTCATCACCACCAAAAGGAAGGGCTTGGGATTGGGCCTCGCCATCGCGAAGAAGATCATGGCCCTCCACCAGGGCGAGATCCGGGTCGAAAGCCAAGTGGGCCTGGGAACCACCTTTCATTTAGCCTGGCCGGCCAAGGCCGGATAATATTTTTTCTTTGAAAAGGCCCGATCCGGATAACTTTTTATCCTGGCTCAGCCTTACCTTTCGGAGCGCCCAGCAAAAAATCCTTACAAATCCAGCTTATAAATTTTTTATGGGAAATTCGCCAATCTGGCATCGGCCTTGCTGTAAATAAAGTCGATCTTTGAATGTCAGGACAGGAGAAAGTAGAGCCGATGCCATGATTCGAGAGACAATCGCTCAAGAAGAGTGGAAAGGATATCAAGTCTCTCTTTACAAAACCAAATCTTCGAACGGACGCTCCCGATTCTTCGCGGAGGCCTCCTTAGAGGATGGCGACAAGTTTTTATTGGACCACTGGAATCTTTCATCTCTGCAGCGAATGGTCCGTGAAATTATGCCGGTTGTTCAGATGGCGAGGGGTCTAGCCAAGCCATTGGAACACCGGCCCGAATAAGACATAAGTTTCCTTACCCGGAACCTTGGACGATTGGAGGTGGGGTTTCCCCCCTCCAGTCCAAGGTTTTTTTTTTGCCTACCATTGGCGGTGAATCTCGCCGCCGGCCAATTCCAAGCCGTGAGCCGCCAGCTCCGACATCTGCCGTGGGTCGTGAGTGACCAAAAGGATTGCGATGCCGCCTTGGGCGCAATCGCGCAAGGTCTCCTCGATCGCGGACTTGGAAGTTTGGTCCAGGGCCGAGGTCGGCTCGTCCAGCAAGAGGACCTGGGGTTTGAGCAAAATGGCTCGAGCCAGGGCGATCCGCTGGGCTTCTCCGACCGAAAGCCGCTTGGGATCCTCATCGAGTAACGCCGGGGCCAGGTGCATCTTTTCCATCCAGAGCTCGGCCGGAACGGTCTCTTCGAGCTTGGACCCAAATCCCTGTCCCAAGAGCAGGTCCTCACGGACCGTCTTGCCCACCATCACCGGCGTCTGAAAAACCCACTGGATCCGCCGGCGCACTTCCAAGGGATTAAGCGAGGGGAGGGGCTGCCCCTCTAGCCTTATCTCGCCGGCGCTGGGCTCTTCCATCCGGCAAAGCAGCCTGAGCAGGCTGGTTTTCCCGCTGCCCGAGCGCCCGGTCAGGGCCAGGATCTCGCCGGAGTCGAGAGAAAGATTGATCGATTTCAATATCTTAGACTGTCCCTTGGCGAGGCTTAAATCGTAAGTTTGAAGCAGGGCCATGATCGGAGATTTCTCCTTGACGCTCCTCGTCACGGCATGCTAGCGCCGTGAATGAATAGCCATTCATTGGCTGGAGCGTGGAATCGAATGCCGTTGAGCGCCGAGAAAATCGGATCCGAGAAGTACCAGAAGATCATCCAGGCGGCAACGAAGGTCTTCGCGCAGAAGGGCTTCTACAACTCCAAGGTGGCCGACGTCGCCAAGGAGGCCAATGTCGCCGACGGCACGATCTACCTCTATTTTAAGAACAAAGACGACCTGCTCATTTCCATCTTTGAAGACAGCATGGACACCTTCAGCGGCGAGGTTCAAAAGGTCGTCAGCGGGGTGTCCGACCCGATCGAAAAGCTACGCCGCTTCATCCGCCTCCATCTCGAGCTGGTCCGGGAGCACCAGGACACCTCCTTGGTGCTGCAGATCGAGCTGAGGCAATCCTCGAAGTTCATGAAGGAATACGCGGCGACCAAGTTTCGCGATTACCTGACCATCATCTCGACCATTATCGAGGAAGGGCAGGCCAAGGGCCTCTTCAAGAAGACGATCAATCCCTTGATCTTGAAGCGGGCGATCTTCGGGGCGGTCGACGAAATGGCCTTGGATTGGGTGCTGATGAAGAAGAAGAAATACACCATGGAGGAAGTCGCCGAGCAGCTTTGCTCCATGTTGGTCGAGGGACTGAAGGCATGATCTCTTTCGAGCTCAGCGAGGAACAGAGGCTCTTGGTCGAGACGGCGCGCAAATTCGCCTTAACCGAGATGCGCCCGGTCGCGGCCAAATTCGACGAGAGCGGGAGTTTCCCGAAAGATATCCTAAAAAAGGCCTGGGCGCTGGGCTTGATGGGCGAGAACGTCCCGGTCGAAAACGGCGGCATGGGGCTAGGCTGCTTCGAATCGGTCCTGATCGCCGAAGAGCTTTATTGGGGTTGCGCCGGCATCGCGACTTCGGCGGTATGCAACGCCCTAGCCCTCGGCCCCATTGTCATCGCCGGCAATCCGGCCCAAAAGGACAAATTCCTCGCGCCCTTCGCCCAAGAGTTTAAAATCGCCTCCTTCGCCCTGACCGAGCCTGCTTCCGGGTCCGACGTCGCCAATATGCGCACCGTCTATAAAAAGGACGGCGATGGTTTTCGCTTGAGCGGCGCCAAGCAGTGGATCACCAATGCCGGTTACGCCGACTTGATGACGGTCTTCGCCAGCGCCGACCCCAGCAAAGGCTCCAAGGCCATCTCGGCCTTCGTCGTCGATGCCAAGAGCCCCGGCGTCGGCATCGGCAAGAAGGAAGACAAGCTCGGCCAACGGGCTTCCGACACCCGCTCGGTGACCTTCGACGATGTTTTCATTCCCAAGGAAAACCTGCTCGGCCAGGAAGGCGAGGGCTTCAAGATTGCGATGAAGAACCTCGACAAGTCCCGGCCCGGCATCGGCGCGGCGGCGGTCGGCGTGGCCCGGGCCGCCTTGGAGTACAGCATTCAATACTCGAAGGAGCGAACGACCTTCGGCAAGGCCTTGGCCGAGCATCAAGGGATCCAGTTCATCATCGCCGACATGGCCAAGAACGTCGAAGCCGCCCGCCTGCTCTGCTGGCAGGCCGCCTGGCTGGGCGACCAAGGCAAGCCCAACAACAAGGAAAGCGCCATTGCCAAGTGCTTCGCGTCCGACATCGCGATGGAGGCGGCGACCGACGCCATCCAGGTTTACGGCGGCTACGGCTATTCCAAGGAATACCCGGTCGAGAAGCTGTTCCGCGACGCGAAGTTGATTCAGATTTACGAAGGTGCCAACCAGATCCAACGCATGGTGATCGCGAAGCACCTTCTGTTCAAATAACCGATTTTTAATTGAAGGAGGCTAGAGTGAAAATTGCCGTTCTGATCAAGCAGGTTCCGGATACCGAAACCAAGATTAAAACCAAGGCCGACGGCTCGGGCATCGAGGGCGAAGGCGTCAAGTTCATCGTCGGTCCCTACGATGAGTTCGCCATCGAAGAGGCCATCAAGACCAAGGAGAAGAACGCCGGCAGCGAAGTGACGGTCATCTCGCTCGGCCCGGTGCGCTCGGTCGAGGCCATCCGCACCGCCCTGGCGATGGGCTGCGACAAAGCCATTCACATCGACGACGAGAACAGCAGCCCCGACAGCTTCATCACCGCCAAGGCCTTGGCCCAGGTGATCAAGGACAAAGGCTTCGAGATCGTCTTCACCGGCAAGCAGGCCATCGATCTCGACAACGGCCAGACCACCCAGCAGGTCGCCGAGTTTCTCGGCTGGCCCCAGGTGATGATCCTCGAGAAGATCGACATCGCCGGCGGCAAGGCCACTGCCACCCGCCGGATCAGCGGCGCCAAGGAAGTCTACGAGGTTCCGCTGCCCGCGATCTTCGGCTGCGAGAAGGGGCTCAACACCCCGCGCTACGCCTCGCTGCCCGGCATCATGAAGGCCAAGACCAAGCCGGTCGAGACCCTCAAGCTCAGCGCGGTCAAGGGCGACGCCCAACCCAAGCTGGTCTACAGCAACTTCCGCCTGCCGGCCGAGAAGGCCCCGGGCAAGATGCTGCAAGGCGATGCCGCCACTCAAGTCAAGGAACTGGTCCGCTTGCTCCGCGAAGAAGCGAAGGTCATCTAACGAAAAGGAATTAGGAGAATCACCATGGCTAACGTTTTAATTTTTGCAGAACATCAAGATGGAAAACTAAAGAAAACCTCGCTGGAGCTGGCCAGCAAGGGCGCGGAGCTCGCCGCCAAGATCGGTGGGATCTGCGAGGCCGTCCTGATCGGCAACGGCGTCGAAGGCCTGGCCAATGAGCTGGCGCCCTACGGCGTGAAGAAGGTCACCGTGCTCTCCAGCCCCAAGCTCGAGAAGTACAGCACTTTAGGCTTCGTCAACGCGCTGGCGGGGTACATCAAGGAAAGCAACCCCGACATCGTCCTCGGCACCGCCTC
>DATEDP010000076.1 GCA_035281585.1 bacterium | reverse complement strand
TCACCTCAGCGAGGGGATCTCCCGCCTCACCCGCCGTCCGCCGGCGGTCGAGGTCGAAGCGGTGCAGCTCGGCCGCAAGCGGATGTTCTTCAATCCGGCCAAGGCCGTGCGCGAGCTCGGCCTTCCCCAAACGCCGGTTCGGGAGGCTCTGCGCAAGGCGGTGGATTGGTATCTCCTGAACGGATACGTGAAGGAGAAGCTCCATCGCCGGATCGCCAAGTTCCAGGCCGAGGCTCGGCCGGCTGCCCCTTAGAATAGGCCTTGGCACTCGAAAATCGTTTGTTTATTCTTTCGCTCCAAGGGTTCCGGGGGGTGGAAATGAACAACATGCCAAATATCGAGGAAGAGTACGCCAAGGTCCTCGACGCTTCCCCTCTTATATTTTGGGCCAACGACCAAAACAACCAATGCATCTACGGCAATAAGGCCGGCCTCGATTTCCTCGGCCGCTCCTTCGAGGAGTTATCGGGCGAGCAGTGGCTGGACTTCGTTCATCCCGAGGACCTCGACGGAATCCTGAAAACCACCATGATACGCCTGTGCTCCCGGCCGACTCAACGCGACGAATTCCGTGCCCGGCTCAAGAATGGGAAATGGGCCTGGATGCTACAAATCGCTGCGCCGCGCTTCAATCCGGCTGGAACCTTTCTCGGCTATACCGGCTCCTTGATCGATGTCACCGAGCAAAAGTCCCGCGAGGAAGCCCTCAAGAAAAAGCAGAGTCACCTCGAAGCCGAGATCGTCAAGATCAGCGAATGGGAAAGATCCAGGATCGGCCGGGATCTCCACGACAGCCTGACCCAAATGCTGCTGGGGATTTCGCTGAAGTCGATGCTCCTTGGCCGAAAGCTCCAGAAGAAAGATTTGCCGGAATTCTACACGGCCCAGGAAGTGGCGCGGGAAATCGACCAGGCCATCAGCGCAACTCGCAAGCTCTCCCAATCGCTTTTTCCGGTCGCCTTGACCAAGATGGATTTCCTCGACGCATTGCGCGACATGTCCGAGCAAGTTCGTACGCTCCTGGGCGCCGAGCTTCGGATCGGCCTACCGGAAGGCAGCCAGTCCTACGATCCCGAAGTCGCTATCCACCTCTATCGGATCGTTCAAGAGGCCGTGACCAACGCCATCCGGCACGGGCGGGCACGGCGCATCGAAGTCGCCTTCAGGATTTCGGGGACTGGCCGAAACTGCCTGGAAATCCGAGACGACGGCACCGGCGGCGATCCCAAGTCGCGAAGCTCCGGCCTCGGCCTTCACATCATGGAATATCGGGCCAGGGCCATCGGCGGCGAAATCGAGATTGGCCCCGGCAAAAAAGGATTCACGGTCCGCTGCCACTATCCCGCCGGCGGAAAACCCGATGAAAAAGCCTAGTCCAAAACGAATCATGGTGATCGACGACCATCCGGTCGTGCTTCGAGGCTTGGCCGCATTCCTCGACGAGGCCGAGGATCTCCGGGTCTGCGCTCAAGCCGAGGATGCCGCTTCCGCCCTCGCCGCCTTGAACGACGCCAAGCCCCACCTGGTCTTGACCGATCTCTTCCTCAATGGGGTTCTGGCCTACGATTTGATTGAATCCATCCACCGCGAGCATCCCAAAGTCGCCATCTTGGTTCTTTCCGTGCAGAAGGAGGCTCATTACGCCGAACGGGCCCTTCGCGCCGGAGCCGGCGGCTACATCATCAAGGAAGAAGCTTCTCAAACAATTCTCGCGGCGGTCCGCGCGGTCTTAGCCGGCGAGACTTTCCTTAGCTCGACCGTCCGAGACCGTATGATCCACCGGGTCGAATCGGTCGGAGAGGACCGGCTCCGGAGTTACGTCTGCAAGTTGAGCAATCGAGAGCTGGAAATTTTCCGGCTCCTCGGCGAGGGCTCCTTCCCGCGCAAAATCGCCGCCGACCTCGGCGCCAATCTCAGGACCATTGAGACTTATTACGCCCGGATCAAGAAGAAGCTACACCTCCGCAGCGGAGTCGAGCTGACCCGAGCCGCCATCCAATGGCGTTCCCAGCTGTAGTGTTTTCCCGGACTTGTTAGCCTCCTTTTCTACCCCGAAAATTTGTCCCTAACAAGCAACCCAATCGAGCATAGGGGGTCGAGTATGAAATCCATCCGGGTAAAGAAAGCACTATCCGTCATCACGGTTATTTTAGGCGTCACCTTGGGCACTCAGGCCAAATCCTCCGATCAGGTCAACCTTTGCGTGTTTCCTCCTCAAGAAAGTCTCATTTCCATCCCTGAAGACGATGCACCGAAATTTCTGGCGGATGGATGGCTGCTCAATGCCTACAGCTTCTACGCCGATATGACCGACATTTCCAACGGGGATCGTTACGGAATACTTGCAATTTATCTGTCGTTTTTTGACACCACGCTCTTCGCGGTCGGCAGCGTGACGGATGTGGCCGCGCAGAACTACGTCCATCAGCCCTGGCTGTCCTTCGGTCCGACTTTCACACCCACGGAAGACGGCTTCGACCTGTTTTTGCCGGATGGACCGACCTCGGCGAACGGCCCGGTCGCAACGGGCGAGAATGGGCGAGTCGCTTTCGACCTTGCGGTGGGCGGCTACGAGGCCAAGCTGAACTACGAGAGCCTCAAGGACGCGGCGGCATTCTTTGACGATGGTTTCGGGGCGTACATCGATCCCGAGACTGGGCAGGACGTGGGCAGCAATTTCTACTACGGGCGTTATCGCAACCTGGTTTACGGAACCCTCAAGCGGCCGGGAGACCATTGGCCCCGCCCGGTGATCGGGTCCGGCGGCTGGGACCATCAGTTTGGCGCATCCTTACAGGGTGATGTGAAATGGACGTGGTATTACATTCGTCTCGACAACGGTGAAGAGGTCATGATGTTTGACATTACCATGCGTGAGTCGGGCGCTCGCGTGATCAAGTCGGCGACGCTGATGGGCAAAGCTCCCCTTTGTAAATACGAAACCTTCAACGATGAGGAGTTCGTCACGAATGCCTCGGGTGAATACATTAGCCCCCACAGCGGGAACGTTTATCCCACCACCCTCGAATTCGCAATTCCCTCGAAGGGCCTTCAACTCACCCTCACGCCGGCGATGCAGGACCAGGAATTGGTGAACATGTTCGGCTTAGTGACTCCCTCCTACCATGGAATCGCGACTGTGGAGGGGACCCGGAACGGAAAGCGGGTCACGGGAGGGGCCGACATTCAACTGGTTGGCTTTGGCGGCGCACTCGAATGAGGAATCCGCTCAATGGCCGGCTAAGGCCGGCCAAGGATGGCGGCCTGAAGCCTCTTGGCCTTGATGTCGTTCGGATCCTTCTTGATCGCTTCCCGGGCGACGCCGAGGCCCAAGGCGGCAAATCCTGGCTTGGAGCCGATTTGCCGCATTCCTTGGTCGGCCAAGGCCACTGATTCCTCGTGGCGGCCCTGCTTCGCCAAAAGCCAGCCGAGATTGAAATAGGCCAGGTTCGAGCCCGATTCGAGACGCAACGATTCGCGGAAAGCGACTTCGGCTTCTTTCAACTTTCCGGCCTGATGCTGGGCCACCCCCCAATTGTTATAGACGTCGGCTTGTCCGCCGGCCCAAGCCAGCGAGCGCGCATAGAGCTCGGCGGCGGCTTGGCCTTTGCCGGCCCAATTGAGCTGGTCGGCAACGTCACGGATGAGGAAGGCTAAATAACGGTCGGAGGAAATCGCCAGCGACTGACTCGGAAAGAGATGATGGGTCCCGCTCTGCGGACTGAAAACCAAGGAACAGCCGAGCAGGGGCAGCGAAACCCCCATCCCGGGATGAGGGCGCTCCAGCACGCCGCTTCGGTCGGAGCGGGCATTGGGCGGTTCCTCTTCCTTGCCGTGGCGCAGACGGAAGAAATCGACCGGCAGCCCGGCTGCCTCCAGGGCGCCGTAGACGACGTTGATCATCGTATAGGTGTCACCCTCCTTTAACCGTAGGGCTTCCAGCGCGTTCAGCCGCTCGGTCGAAACCTCGGGAAACTCGGCCAGTCCTAGACCGCCATGCTCCAAGAGATAGTCGCGGAATTCCGGCAAGCCGATATCGGACAAGTCCTGCAGCGAAGCCTGCAAGGTGTCGGTCGCCTCGCCGACCAGAGCTTCCTCGGTCGGGAATTGGACGAAATGGAACAAGCCGATGGCCAGAATCTCCTGATACTTGAGATCGAAGGGATCTTTTCCTTGGAGCGTGGGGCTGTTCCGAATCTTGGCAACCGCCGCAGCCAGCGACTGACGGATGGTCTCGTCGAAAGCGGTGGCCGGATCGCCGTCGTCCAGGCTCCAAGGCACCGGAGCGCCGATCGCCTCCCGCGCCAGATCCGGATATTTATGATGGGACTCCAGAAGGAAGCGCCGGACCTCGCAGGGCTCGATCCAGCGGTCGCGCTGGCCTCGCCGATCGGCCGAACCGACGGCGCAGCCTTGATCCATGACCAGGCTTAAGACTTCGGCAGAGGGCTTGCCTTCGAGCAGGCGATGGAAGAGCGAGGCCGCTTGCAAATCGTCGCCGAAATTGATGCGAAGCGGGGGCTCGGCCGGCGGCAGCGGCTCCGGCGAGATGGGGAGCCAATCGGCCTTGGTGGATTTCTTTTGGTCCGGTTTCGGCTTCACCGGCGACACGACGGGCCCTTCTTCGTCCGCTGATCGGCAAGCGGTCGCCAGCCAAGCCGCCAGGAGCCCGGCAATCAATATCGGATTCATTTTAGCCCCCTAAAAATGATCGAATTTCAGGATTTTCGCTTATCGCGCCCGGCCGGGGAGGGTTGCGAAAATAGCGGCCGGCAAGCCAGCTAAGGGCTTGCCAAGATCGCTCATTCCCACTATACCGGCCCCCCATCGCTCCCATCGTCTAGGGGTCTAGGACGGCGCCCTCTCACGGCGTAGACCGGGGTTCGAATCCCCGTGGGAGCGCCATTTTCCCACCTTGCTATTCCACCGGCATCCGACATCCGCCCCGAAAGTCTAGGGCTTCCGATTTTGACATTCCAGATTTTTTTGAGAATGTAGCGCCATGGGTTGGCTGGAAAGCTGGAAAAAACGAGCGAAGTCCCTCCAAGCCGAGGTCTACGCGCTTTACCTGGCTTCCCGCGATCCTCGAGTGCCTTGGTATGCCAAGCTTTTGATCCTCTTCGTCGTCGCTTACGCTTTCAGCCCCATCGACCTCATCCCCGATTTCATTCCGGTGCTTGGATACCTCGACGATTTGCTTTTACTGCCCTTGGGGATCCTCCTGTCGATTAAGTTGATCCCGCCGCCGGTCATGGTGGAATGCCGAAAAAAAGCGGTGGCGATGACGGAACGTTCCCGACCCAAAAACTGGATCGCCGCCGGGGTCATCCTGCTCCTTTGGCTCCTGATCGTCATCGCGACACTCCGATGGGCAAGGAAAATATCGCTGGCCCCTCCCACCGCTGGAACATAAAATCCGGCAATCATGAAAGGAACCTAACCATGAAAGCCACGTGCCCAAGAGGTTTTCTGACGGTCCTAAGCCTTGCCGCTTTTCTCCTGTCCGCCCAAGCCTGCCGTCGTTCTGAACCGCCGGCAAAACAAATATCGACGGTGCCGAGCCCGGCAACCGCGCCGGTGACTCCCTCGACTCAGCCCGCTGTCGCTCCGCCGGCTCCGGCCGCCCCGGTGACAGCGCCGGCCGCGCCGGCGGCCCCGCCGATTTTCTCGACCACGCCGCCGGGTGCTCCCCAACCGATGGCCGGCGCGGCCGCAACTCCGGCGCCCACGCCGGCGGCTCCGCCTACCACCAAGCCCAACATCCTCGTCATCTTCGGCGACGACATCGGCATCACCAACGTCAGCGCCTACAGCGACGGCCTGATGGGTTATGAGACTCCCAATATCGACCGCATCGGCAAGGAAGGCCTCCGCTTCCTCCATTATTACGGCGAGCAAAGCTGCACCGCCGGCCGGGCGGCCTTCCTCACCGGCCAGCACGGAATTCGCACCGGACTGACCAAGGTCGGCTTCCCCGGGGCCCCGATGGGCATGAGCCAATTGGATCCCTCGATCGGCGGCCTGCTGAAAAACCTTGGCTACGCCACCGGCCAGTTCGGCAAGAACCACGTCGGCGACCGCAACGAAGCCCTGCCCACCGTCAACGGCTTTGACGAATTCTTCGGCAATCTCTACCACCTCAACGCCGAGGAAGAGCCGGAGCTGCCGGATTATCCGAAAGATCCGGCCTACAAGGCCAAGTTCGGGCCGCGCGGCGTGCTCCGGACCAAGGCGACCGACAAGGACGATCCCACGGTCGACCCGCGCTTCGGCAAGGTCGGCAAACAAACCATCGAAGACAGCGGCCCTCTGACCAAGAAGCGGATGGAGACCATCGACGACGAGACCTCGGCCGCGGCGATCGATTTCATGAAGCGGGAGCACGCCGCCGGCAAGCCTTTCTTCGTCTGGTACAATTCAACCCGAATGCATCTGCGGACCCACGTCCGGCCGGAGCACCGTGGGCAGTTCAAGCACGGCGACAGCGAGTACATCGACGGCATGATCGAGCACGACGGGACGATCGGCTCGCTGCTCAAGGCCTTGGACGACATGGGGATCGCCAACAACACCATCGTGGTCTACACCTCCGACAACGGCCCCCACATGAACACTTGGCCGGATGGGGCCATGACCTCCTTCCGTTCCGAGAAGAACACCAACTGGGAAGGCGCCTTCCGGGTGCCCTGCCTGGTGCGCTGGCCCGGCGTGATCCAGCCCGGCACGGTGACCAACGAGCTGATGGGCCACAACGATTGGGTTCCGACTTTGGTGTCGATCGCCGGCGAGCCCGACCTCGTCAGCAAGCTGAGGCAGGGCTATGCCGCCAACGGGATCAGCTACAAGGTCCACCTCGACGGCTATGACCAGTCGACTTTCCTGAGGACGGTCAGCGGCACCCCGGGCAAAAACAACGGCGCGAAGAGCGCCCGCGAAGGCTTCTTCTACACCGATGACGACGGTCTGCTGGTGGCCTACCGGAAGGGCCCCATCAAGTATGTCTATGCCGAGCAGCGCCTGCCGGGAACCATGGGTGTCTGGGCCGAGCCCTTCACCCGGCTCCGCCTCCAAAAAATCTACAATCTCTTCATGGACCCCTATGAACGAGCCGACATCACTTCCAACACCTACTGGGATTGGAACCTCAACCAAATCGGCGGGATCTACGGTGCGATGGACGACGTGTTCCAGTTTGCGGCGACCTTCAAGGACTTCCCGCCGCGATCTTTTCCACCAAGCTTCGTCCCGACGGCCATCATGGAAGAGACGCTGAACTCCATCAAAGCGGAGCGAGCCAAGGCGGCCAAGCCTCTGTAAGAAAAGTAGGCGTCTTCAACGCTCCCGTTCGAGCAAGCGGCGCTTCCGTTCGACGCCCCAGCGATAGCCCGAAAGATTGCCGTCGCTGCGCAGGACCCGATGGCAAGGGATGAGCACCGCCAGCGCATTGGCGGCGCAAGCGCCGGCGACGGCGCGAACCGCCTCGGGCCGGCCGATCTTGCGGGCGATGTCGGTATAGGTCGAAGTCGAGCCGGCCGGAATTTCGCGCAGGGCCTGCCAAACCTGGCGCTGAAATTCGGTGCCCCGCAGATCGAGCGAAACCTTGAGCCCCCGGCGCGGCGATTCCACCAATCGGATCACCTGGGCGAGCAGCGCCTCGATCTCGGCCCCGCCCTCGCAAAGCTCGGCCCCCGGGAAACGTTGTTCCAGGTATTGCCGCTGAGCCCGGCGATCCTCGCCGAGCGTCACCGCGCAGAGGCCCTTCCTGCTTTTCGCCACCAGGACCGGTCCCAAGGAAGAGTTACCGACCGCCATTTCAATTTTTTCAATTGGGTTTTTCATCAAGCTCCTTTCGACGAGCCGACCTTAAACGCCATCGCCGGCCTCCTCTCGCCGTTTTCGGACGTCAAAATGGGCTGACGCCTCGATGTCCGAAAACGGCTAGAAATCGAAGCCCCAAAAGTGAAGAATCCAGCCATGACGACGATGGATCATGCCGCCTATTATCGAGCCTTGACCGCCCGCGACCCCCGTTTCGACGGGGTCTTCTTCGTCGGGGTGACCTCCACCGGCATCTACTGCCGTCCGATCTGCACCGCCAAGACGCCCCGGGCCCAGAACTGCCGCTTTTACTCCAGCGCCGAGGCCGCCGAAAGCGATTCCTTTCGTCCCTGCCTGCGCTGCCGGCCGGAGCTGGCGCCGGGGAGCGCCCCGGTCGACGACGCTCGGCGCATCGCCGACCTGCTCGTCCAGCGCTTGGAGGAAGGAACGCCCGAAGCCGGGATCGAGTCGATCGCCGCTCAATTCGAGCTGAGCTCCCGCCAAATTCGGCGGATCGTCCAGCAGGAGCTCGGCGTTTCGCCGATCCAGCTGCTCTCCACCCGCCGCTTGCTCTTGGCCAAGCAGCTGCTCACCGAAACCCGATTGCCGATCATCGAGGTCGCCTTCGCCAGCGGCTTCGCCAGCCTCCGCCGCTTCAACGACGCCTTCCGCGAACGCTATGGCATGCCGCCGAACCGGCTGCGCCGAGAGGCCTCGAGCCCGGCCCGAAAAACGCGGGACCGCGAAACCTTGACCTTGCAGCTCAGCTACCGCCCGCCCTTCGATTGGCCGGGGCTGCTGGATTTTCTGGCCCAGCGCGAGCTGAAGGGAGTCGAATGCATCTCCGCCGGCGAATACCGGCGGACGGTCCGGCTGGGCTCGCGCCAAGGCTGGATCCGCGTCGGTCATATCCCGGAAAGGCGCGGGCTCGCCGTCGAGCTGAGCGGCTCGCTCAGCCCGGTCCTGCCGGCTTTGCTGGGCCGACTTCGCCATCTCTTCGATTTGAGCGCCCGGCCCGACCTCATCGCCGAACGCTTGAGCCGCCAAGCGGCGCTGGCCCAAGCGGTGGCCCGAAATCCGGGCTTGCGGGTCCCCGGCGCTTTCGACGGCTTCGAGCTGGCCCTGCGGGCCGTCTTGGGCCAGCAGGTCACCGTCAAAGCCGCGACGACCCTGGCCGGCCGGCTGATCGAGGCCTTCGGCGATCCGATCGAGACGCCCTATCCCGAATTGAACCGGCTCAGTCCGGGGCCCGCAAGCCTCGCGGCGGCCAAACCGCGGGACCTCACCAAGCTCGGCATCGTCGGTGCCCGGGCCCGAAGCCTGCTGGCCTTGGCGCAGGAAGCCTTTTCGGGCAGACTGGTCCTCGAAGCCGGAGCGCCGCCGGATCAAGTCCTTCCGAAGCTTTTGCAGCTCCCCGGCATCGGCCCTTGGACCGCCCACTACATCGCCATGCGAGCCTTGCGTTGGCCCGACGCCTTTCCCAAGGAAGACCTCGCCCTTCGCAAGAAGCTCGGCGGCGCGACCCCGACCCAAGCCGAAGCACTTTCCCAGGCTTGGCGGCCATGGCGGAGCTACGCCACCCTCCATTTGTGGGGGGCCTCAAAATAATCAACAACTTATCTTCGGGTCCCTCGATCAATTCCCTCAATAATCACCTTTGTGCTTCTGTGCAGACGATGGAGTTACGATGGGGCCGTTGCTCTTCCTAGCCGTTGCCGGGCTCGCTCTTTGGGGCTGCTCGAGCGCTCTTCCACCAAAATCCGAGCCAAGCGCGCCGCCGGCGCCGCCCGATCCCGAATGTCCGGAATCGGAGTCCAGCTACGGATTGGCCCGGCCGCCGACTTGTCCGCCTCAGGCTCGGGGCAGCCTCAGTTACTTTGCAAAACCTTCCGGCCAGGAGGCCCAGGAGCTGGCTACGTACATCAAGCGAATCGAGCCGGTTTCGGGATTCAACCCCCAAGAAAAGGTCCAAGTTTTCGGTCTCTCCGCGGCGCTGCTTGAAGTCGCCAATGGTCCCAACCGCTTTTTCAAAAACGAATACCAAAATTTTTTCAGCGAGACCCTGCGCCGGGTTCAGGACGGGAAACTCAGGGTCAACTTCGCCAAGCCCGAGCTCCCGCCGGGCGAATACTATGACCCGGCCCTCGACGAGCTGTATTTGAACCCGGTATTGGGCGCACCGATCACCGAGGAAACCAAGATCCACTGGCTCGGCGCCCTCTTCGACTTGGGCCGCGACGGCGAAGGCCGGCCGGTGGCTCGGATCGCCCATGCCTTCGAGCGTTACACGATGCAAGGGCTCTATTTGCTCGAAAGCTCCGGCCGTAAGCTGGAGCAAATGAGCGAACAGGAGCTGGTCGACTGGCAGAAAACGGCCCTCCAGGGCTTCGACGAAGCGCCGCTCTTGGCCGCCGCCTTGACTGCTTTTTACTACCGCTCTCGGAACTATGAAAAACGCTTCGCGCAGCTCGATATCTTCAGCCATCTATATGAGGAGCGGCTGATCCAATATCACTTTAAGGAAAGCTACGCCCAAGCCGCCAAGGATTCGCCCTTTCACGGCAGCTGGGCGAAGATCACCGCCGAGGGCTATCGACCCAAGAGTCTTCCCCTCGACAAGATCCGGGCCGATATCGCCAAGCTCGAAAAAAAGCGAAAAAACGAGCTCGATAAGCTCGGCCAAGAGATGGCCCGACTCCAGGCCGCGGCCGACAAGGAAAACAAGAAAAACGATATGATCATGCGCGAAATCAGCGCCGAGGAGCGTCAGATTCGCGGCGAAGTCCGAAAACGCTTCGACACGCTGATCGCGACCTGGGCCAAGCTCAGCTTCCTCCGCGATCTCGAGAAAAGCACCCGCTATGTCGTCAAGGAGACGATCGACATCCGTCAGACCGATGACGAGGCTTCGCGGGTTCTGGCGAAATTTTCGATTTTGGGCCTGGAAGACGTCAGGTTCAACGGCTTTCGCTAGCCCGAGCTCTTCTTGGCAATTTCCATCAAATCGCGCATCGCCCTCAGCACCTCGTCGTGAATCCGGCGCACCGCTTGGCGAAAAGTCTCGCCCTGCTTGCGCCGGGTCGGGATCGGCTTGCCGATCCAATGGGTCAGCTTCACCGGGAATGGCAGCAGGCCGATCCCGAAGAAGAAGGGCATGGCGAAGCGGGAGCGCTTCAAGCTGCGGATCCGCTGCTTGAGCAGGACCTGCGAGGTCAAATAAGCCTCATTGATCCCCTGACAGTAGGACGGAATGATCGGAACCTTCATTTTGGTCGCGACGGCGACGAAGCCGTAGCGCCGCCGCCAAGGCAGGCGCTCGGCGCCGGGATGAACCAAGAGGGCTTCGTAAATTCCGCCGGGCGCGACGGTCACCAGGTTGCCCTTGCGGAGCAAGAGCTCGGCATTTCGCCGGCTGGCGTTGAGGGCCCCGCCTTTGAGGAACAAGTCCCGGAGCCAGGGAAGACGAAAGAGGAATTCCGCCGCCAAGGTCCGAGGATAGCGCCCGGTCTTGGTGTATATTTGCCGAGTCAACAGGAACGCGTGAAAGGGCAAGACCCCGTGGTTCATCACCAAGAGCACCGGCCCTTCGCGGGGGATGTTGTTCCAGCCCTGCAGCTCGTAGCCGAAATAGCGCTCGAGCAGCTTCAAGGCCGGCGAGATCTTGCGGAGGAAGCGGGGGCTGGGATTGGTGCTGGTTCCGAAATATCCGAGGGAGTCCTGGGCCATGGAGAGATCGTCGCCAAGCCCCTCGAGTCCGTCAATCCTGAAAAAAAATATCGCAGGAAGGGCTGCCGCCGATGGGCTATAATGGCGACATGTGGGATCGATTCATCGCCCGAAAGCGTTGGGAGCGCCGCTTGAGCCTCTGGTATCACCCGCGTTATGAAGCCCCCTCGCTGGGCCGGATCGCCCACTCCCTGGGGATGATCGCGCTGCGAGGCAAGCGGGTCTTGGCTCAGCTGGCCAAGGAAGGCCGGGTGAAACCGGGCCAGCTGAAGAACTTTCCACTGGTCTCGCTCTCGGACCTCGCCCTCTTCCACAGCCGGGACTATCTCGAGCGGGCCGGCAAGCGCGAGACCTTGGCCCGGATCTTCGGAGCCCCCGAACATGAGATCAAAGTCGACGAGATCCTGAGCGCCGAGCGCTGGGCGGTGAGCGGCACCTTGGCCGCGGCCCGGGCCGCGCTCGCCGGGCCGCCGCTGGCTTTCAACCTCGGGGGCGGCTTCCATCACGCCGAACCTGACATGGGCTCGGGCTTCTGCGTCTTCAACGACATCGGAGTGGCCATCGCCAAGCTTCGCCAGGAAGGCTTCGATGAAAACGTCGTCATCGTCGACCTCGATTTCCATCAGGGCAACGGCAATATCGTCGGCTTCCTCGACGACCCCAAAGTCCACAATTACTCGCTCCACGGCGCGATCTGGACCGACAAGGAAGGCGCCGGTCATTACAACCGTAATATGGAGGGGATCGTCGGCGACTCGACCTATCTCAAGGCCTTGGAGGAAAGCCTGCCCGAGTTCCTATCCCGCCACGATCCCAAGCTCGTCTTCTATATCGCCGGCCACGACGTCCTGGAGCGGGATCCCTTGGGCGAGTTTTCCTTGAGCCTCGCCGGCGCCGGGCGCCGCGACCGGCTGGTTTTGGACCTCCTGCAAAGCCGCGGCCTGCCCGGAGTCATCACCTTGGGCGGCGGTTACACGCTCCAGGCCTGCCAAGCCGCGCTGAATCTGGTCTTGGCGGCCTTGGGCGAATCGGAATCGCTGCCCTTCGATCCAGCCGCCGACCAATCTTCCCGATTCCGCAAAGTCGCCCACGACATCGATCCGAGCGATCCGCAGTTCCGGTCTGAAGCCGATTTCAAGCTCAGCGAGGCCGATTTCTGGCCGGAGCTGGAAACCTTGCGGTCCTCGAGCGGAGCTTCGGCCTACCAAGTCGAGCGCGAGATGGAGAATTGCGGCTACCTCGAGAAGCTGCGCAGCCAGGGCTTGGAAGATTTCAGGGTGACGCTGGATCTTGAAACCAAGGAGAAATACCGGGTCAGGGTCGAGGCTCGCCACGGCGGCAAAGCTCCGCTCCGAACCGTCGCCGATTTTCTTTACCCCCCTTTGGAAAAGGGGGGTTGGGGGGATTTTGCGGAGGCTCGCAAATGAGATCGAGCCTGCAAATGTGCAAAGGCTCTAAATCCCCCCTGCCCCCCTTTTTCAAAGGGGGGTTTTGCGTTTTTTTAGGCGCTTCGGTTCGCGGGCGATGTGGAGACCCTCCCGCAGCAGCCGGTATTTCTCTTTCAAGGCCGCTTCCTCGTAGTCGGGCGATTGGAAATACTCCTTGAGCCGGTCGCTGACCGCATGGACTTGGTCGCCCGGCACCCAGTCGATGATTTCGCCATTCTTGAGCTTGAGCCGCTTCTGCTCGATGCAAAAGCTGGCAGCGACCAAATCCTTCTTCTTCAGGATCTCACGCTGGGCCCGGAAGCGCCCCTCGACCTTGGGGTCGAGGAAATGGAACAGGGCCGAGGCGCCCAACCCAATGTGATAATGCGAGGGATGAAGCGCCACTCCGTCCATCCCGAAGCGCATGCACATCTGGACGAAGACCTCCTGGGCCTCGCCACCCAAGCCCAGGCCCGGGTGATCCTGACCAGGGAGAAGATTCTTCTTGTCCGGCAAAGCCCCCCGCGGGTTCTGGAGCAGCAGCCATTCAATCGAGATCGTTTCGAGCTTCCCGCCCTTGATGGCCTTGGGCTGAGGCAAGACCAGCTTGCGCAGGATGACCTCGCCCAAAAGATAGGACTTGGGCACCGGATCGTCTTCCCAACGTCCGGTCACCCGAATCAACTGGTGGTCGGGCTCGGAAGCGTCGACCGTCACCTTGAGATCGGTGTAGCCGAGCTTGCGGATCTTGGGCAGGATGCCGTAGCGCTCGAGGCCGAGCTCGATCCCGTAAGCCGAGTAGTAGTCGAGGATCTTGGTCGTCGAGCCCAGGGGACTGGCCCCGAAGAGGTCGGCTTCGGAGAAGCTGAACTCGTTCTCCATCGAGAGGTCTTTCTGCAAGTCCAGCTTGCTGAGGCTCTTGGAGATCCGGTTGAAGCGCTTATGGAAATGAGTGTCTTCCTTGAGCTCGACCCGGTCGGGGTGGCCGACGGCATAAGCCAAGAGGTTGGTCGAGCACTGGCAGGCCTTCATGCTGTAACCGCCGGCCAAGGTCACCACCAGCGGTATGCGGCTTTGCTGGGCCCAATCGATGACGAATTTATCGCGTTCGTAAACTCCCGGGATCGTCATCTCGAAGCCGCCCAGCGGGTCGTCGTTGAGCACGTCATGGCCGGCGATATAAAGGACCAGCTTGGGCTGGAAGGCGCTGAGCGCCTTCGGCATGGTCTCGGCCAGCTTCTTGAGATATTGGCGGTCGGTGGTCTCTTCGGGAAGAGTGAACTCGGTCTTCTTCTTGCGAACCGGCGAGAATTGGGGGCCGTTGAGCGAGTAGACCAAAACCGAAGGATCCTTGGCGAAGGCCGCGGTGTTGCCGTTGCCAAAATGATAATCGAGGTCGACGATGGCGATCCGCCCTTGAAAGCCGTCCTTGCGAAGCTTGGCAATGGCCACCGCCGTATCGTTGTAGACGCAGAAGCTCGATCCCTTGTCGGGTTCGGCGTGATGGAAGCCGCCGCCCAAGTTGATCGCGACCTTCTTGCCGCCCTGGAGGACCGACTTGAGCGCCATGATGGTGCCGCCGACGCCCCGGCGCTGGGCGCCGATCAATTCGTCGGTGTCGACCTGGTTGGGCTTGAGATGGAAGATTCGGCCCAAGGTCTGGTTCGACTCCAGCGACTCCAGATAATCCCGCGAATGAAAGAGGCCCAGGACCGAAAGGCCCACCCAAGGTGACGGGTGAACGTCGCCGATATCGATGAGCTTCTCGTTCAAGAGATGGGAAAGCAGTTTCTTCCCCCGATCGTGAACGAAGCCGTGGACTTTGGTGTGCTTTTGGACGGTCCGACTGTCGTAGCTGGGATGATACCAGAAGCTGATGTTTCGTTTTCGGCCAACCGCCGCAAGAAAGCGATCGATCAGTTGATTCATTCTAACCCTACCTCCTCTTAAAACCCTTAGGCGGTATTGTCTCCAAATCGCGGCTGGCCGACTAGAGTAAATTTTCTTATACTCGGCCCTGGTTCTCCCCATGAAAAGAACATCGGCCAGCGCCACGATTTGGATGGCCTCGCCCGCCGCCGGCGCCGGTCCCCAGAAACCCAAGGCGACGACGGTCAACGAGGAAGTGCTCCGCCACATCGAGTGGGTGTTCGGAGGCTTGAGCGTCGGGCTTTTCCTATTGGCCGCCGTCCAGGCCTGGCAGCGCCAAGTCAGCCTGAAATCCTTGTTAGTGATCGGGATTTTCTCGGCGCTCAACCTCGCGGTCTATCATTGGATTCGGCGGCGCTCCGAAACCCAGCTCCCCTTGATCTTCCATACCGCGCTGGGGACGGTGATTTGTCCGATGGCTTACCTCATGGTCGACGGCGCCCTCCAGCCCTGGTGGCCGGCCTATGCGGTCACCGGCGCCAGCGGGGCCGTGATATGGACCTTGCAAAGCTCGGCCAAATGGGGCCGGGCCTGCCTGGCCCTCTATCTGGTGAACATGGTCTTGGCCGCCGGCCTCGGCCTCAAGCATCCGGGCTGGGGCATCCTGGCCGTGCAGATCGGCGTCCTCGGCGCCATCGGAATGCTGTTGATCGAGATGACCGACATCCTTTCCCAAAGCCTGAGCAAGGTCTACGAGCGTTCGCTCTTCCACCGCAAAGGCAAGGAGGAGTTCCAAGAGCTGGCGAGGTTGAAGACCGATTTCTTCGCCAACGTCTCCCACGAATTTCGCACCCCGATCACCCTGACCCTAGGGCCGCTCGAGGCCATCCTCCGCGGGCGCCACGGCGAGCTGGACCCCGAGCTTCGCCATCAGTTGGAGGTGGCGGTCCGCAACCAGCAGCGGCTGCTCGGCCTGATCAACCAAATCTTGGACTCGGCCAAGGTCGAGGCCAAGGCGATCGAGCTCAAGGCCTCGCGCCAAGCCGACGTCCACCGCCTGATTCAAGAATGGGTCGAGCCCTTCCGGGCCCTGGCCGACACCCGGGGCCTGGCCATCCGGACCATGCTTGACCCGCTGGCCCAGGGCATGGAGATCTACTTCGACCGGGAGAAGCTGGAAAAAATCCTCTTCAACCTGCTCTCCAACGCGATGAAGTTCACCAAGCAGGGATTCATCGAGCTGGCCACCGAGGTCCGGGAAGATCGTTTCTTGATCCGGGTCAGCGACTCCGGAATGGGAATCAAGGCCGAGGAGCTGCCCCACATCTTCGAGCGCTACCGCCAAGCCAAGGGCAGCAGCCAATCGGAGTTCGCCGGCACCGGTTTGGGCCTCAACCTGGTGCGGGAGTTCACCAGGCTCCACGGCGGCGAGGTTTCGGCCGAGAGCGTCTACGGCCAAGGCACCCGGTTCGAGCTCTGGTTCCCGCTGGGCCGGGCCCATTTGACGCCGGAGCAGATCGTGGAGGGGAATGAAGCCGGCGGGCCCCTCTCCCCGGCCCCTCT
>DATEDP010000075.1 GCA_035281585.1 bacterium | reverse complement strand
CACCAGCTGGGTCCAGCGCGGATCTTCGGTGAAGGTTTCCTTCGCTCCCAAATTGATCAGGAAGTCGGCCCCGCGGGCGAAGCGCGCGGCGGTCATGCCTTCGGAGATGCCCTCTCGCATCCGCAGCTTGTAGGGATCGCCTTCGATGTCGCGCCGGCCGGCGTGAAGCGCGCCCTGGCTGTCGGCGACCAGGATGTTTTGCGGCTCCATGCCGTTGTTGATCAATTCCTCATAAACGCCCATCGCGCCGGCACCGGCGCCGAAGATGACGCCGCGGACATTGCCCAGTCCGCCGCGCGAATCGAGCCGGCCGGTGAGGTCGGCCCAGCCGAGCATGGCGGCGGCGGCGATGATGCCGGTGCCCTGCATGTCGTCGGACCAGAGCGCGGTGTTGCCGCGCAGCGATTCGAGCACGCCGAAGATCAGCGGCAGGTCCTTGCCCTGGGCATCCTCGATATTGATGAAACCGAAATTGGGCGCGATCGAGAGCACGGTCTGGGCGAAGCGCTCGGCTCGCCAGACCCGGGCCTGCTCGGCCCGAGTGCGGCTATCGAGACCTTCCAGCTCCCGAATTTGCTCGGGGCTGAAATGGCTCCGCACGCAGAGCGGGGTGGCGCTGACTCCGGCGGTGAGCAGAAAGTACTTGGCCTTGCCCTGCATGATCGCGTCGGCCGCTTCGGCTTGGAGGATCAGATCGGGTCCGACGCCGGCGGCGCCGAGGCCGAGGATGGCGGTGCCGGGCGAGGCGATCAGGGCCCGCTCGTTCTTGCCGGTCAGGCTGTGGACCAGCGCGGGGTTCTCCCGGAGGTGCTCGACCAAGGCCGCGCCGTAGGGCGAGTATTCCTCGGGCCCGACCATCGGGACTTGGAGGGTGGTCCGGAGGTTGACGCCGATCAAGCGGGCCCGCTCCACTGCCCGGGCATAGCCGACGAGCGCGTCGAAGCTCAAATCGCCGCGCAGCTCCTGGAAATACTTGGTGTTCGGCAAATGGTAGCGCGCGGTTTGGGGGTCGAAAGCCGGCGGCGGCAAAGTTTTGGGCCCGGCCGGCGGCAGGGTCGAAGGGGCGGCGGCGGCCTCGGCCTCGACGCCGTTGGAACCGTGGTTATGGCCGTTGCTCGGGGCTTCGGGTCTTTCGGCCAAGGCCTCGCTCGAGCCTTCGTTCCGCATCGGCTCGGGCCGGCTCTCGCCGCCATTGCCGATCATGGCGAGGCCGGGACCGTTGGCCTGGACCCAGCGCGGCCCGCCGAGGATCGAGGGCCAGAGCTCCGCCGATAGCCGGCTGCGGCGAGCGCTGTGGATCGCTTGAGTTTGGGCTTCGAGAGCGGCTTCGAAGCGGCGGCCGCCGGGGCCGCTGACGCCGTGAAGGATTCGGCCGGCGATGTTGAAGTGGGCGAGCAGCACCAAGGAGTCAACCAAGTCGGTGCCGCCGTCGCGGTGCTCGCGGAGACCGGCCGCCGCTTCGAGCCGATGGCCGATCATGATCCCGCCGAGCATCGCCGCTTGGGGAAGGGCCGTGCGGCTGAAAACGTCGAAAGCGCCGCTGCCCCGGACCCAGCGCCGCAGGGCCGCCGAGGAAAGTCCGCCCATCGTCTTGAGGCCGAGCAGGGCCAAGGCCCCCGAAGCCCACTCTCGGCCGACCGCCGGCGCGCTCCAATCCTGCGGAACCCCGAAGGCGGCGCCGGCGACCTTGGTCGCGCCGGTGAAGGCCACGGTTTCGGCCAAGAAGCCGGCGCCGGTGGCGGCGGTCCGAATTTGCCAGGCGCTCTCCAGGCTGCCGGCCAAGCGGGCGCCGGCGGCGAGCCGAGTCATTCGGAAGGTCAGTCCCGCCGCTCCCATGCCGATCAGCATTTCGGGCCGGCAAGCTTCGTGAAAAAATCTTCGAGCCAGGAATTCGACGCGGGCGCCGGTCATGCCGACGCCGTTCATCGCGTCCAAGCGGGCCCGGGCCCGGCTGGCTACCGCGTCATTGCCGGAGGAGATGGTGGAATAGATCGCCGCCGCCGGCGCCAAGCGGTCGAGGTTTTCCAGCCGGCCGGCGATTTGGAGCAGGGCTTGGTCGCGGAGCTCGCGGTCGCAATCGCCGCCGAGCGAAAGGACTTCCTCGGTCGCGAAGCCCCAGGCTTGGCGGATTCTTTCCTGATCGCCGATTGGCAGGTCGGCGAATGCTTGGCGAAGGTTGCCGGCTTGGCCGCGGGCGAGTCGGGAGCTTAAAGCGTCGCTGCTCAGCGAAGTTTCCAAGAGCCGAGCCATGGCGGATGAATTTTCGGATGGGGCGTGCGAAGACACGGAACCAGCGGGCACTCTTGTGGAGGCCGCTGCCAAACCAAGAACCATATGACTCCCTCCTGCACAGAGTGAATCTGTACAGCCTATTTCTATGGCAAAGATTGGGGCGCTATAATGGAGAAGAGCTCGCGAGTCCAGCCCTCCTCGGCGGAGCATGATTTTTGGGCATCGGCCGGAAATTTGGGTTTCGCCCGGCCGGGGGAAGGGCTAAAATCGCGCCATCAAGCCCAAGAGGGCGCTCGCAACTTCGGCGAAGCCTCAGGCCGATAAGTCAGCGGGCGAGGGATCATCCGCACTCCAGCGAAAATAGAAAGGGCCATCCTATGCGGTCTTTCAGCAAAGCGCTTGGCGCGCTTGTCATGACTCTCAGCCTGGGCCTCGCCGCCTGCGGAAGCAATGGCGACGGTCCCAATCCGACGCCGACTCCCACGCCCGAGCCCACCCCCTTGGTGCTCAATTTCGGGACTCCGACCACCTTGGAAGCCGGCACCGTCCCCTCCAAGGCCCAGGCCCTCTACGTTGGAAATTTCACCGATGACGATGATTTGGACTTCGCGATCCTGAACAACACCATCGGCGTTTTCGTCGGCAACGGCGACGGCAGCTTCGATCCGCGGCAGGACGCGACCTCCTTGGTCAACGGCCCTTCGGCCTTGGCTGCCGGCGAGTTCGCCTTGGATAACATCGAATTGGTCGCGGCCTTTCCGGGCACCAACCAGTTCGACATTTATTTCGATCCCGATCGCAACGGCTCTTACGCCGACAACGCGCCCTTCAACGGCGGCGCCGGTCCCGAGGGCATCGCGGTGGCCGATTTCGACGGTGACGGCGACGATGACGTGGCCTTGCCCGGCTCCGACGGCAGCCTTTATCTGCGGCTGAACCTCGGCGGCGTCACCTTCAATCCCTTCGACTACGCCTCGGGCGGCGCTTTCACCAACCCGCGGAACCTCGTCGCCGCCGACTTCAACGGCGACGATCGCCAAGACGTGGCCATCGCCGACTTCGGCGGCGACCGCATCACCGTTTGGCTGCAAAGCGGCGACGACGATCCCTCGCTGTTCTTCGAGTCCGGCGACGCCAGCTCCTTGACCTTGCCGGCCGGCTCCGGCGTCCAAGGCGTGACCGCCGCCGATCTCGACGACGACGGCGACATCGACATCGTGGCCGCCAATCCGACGCCCGACAATATCAGCGTCTTCCTCAACAACGGCGACGGAACCTTCGCCTCGAAGGTGGACTATCCGGCCGGCCAAGACGCCTTCGCCACCGCGGTGGCCGACTTCAACCTCGACGGCAACGTCGACATCGTGGTCGGCAATGCCTTCGGCGTCGACGGCACCAACGGCGATTTCTGCGTCTATCTCGGCAAGGGCGACGGCTCGTTCGAGGCGCCCCAGACTTTCACCGCCGGCGTCGATGCCTTGGATCAGCCCAACCATCCGCGCTCGGTGGCGGTCGGCGACTTCAACGGCGACGGCAAGCCCGACCTGGTCTTCGCCAGCAGCCCCGGCGATTCGGCGGTGGTGGTCTTGAACACCTCGGCCCAGCCCTAAGCCCGGGTCATCCTGAGGAGCGAAGCGACGAAGGATCTGCGACTGCCCAAGGTAGATGGTCTACCTAGGGTGGTCGCAGATCCTTCCCCCCAGTCTCGCTTGAACCTCGCGGCGCTCGACTGGGGCCCCCGCTCAGGATGACAAGCCGCCAAATCCGTGCTAGTTCACCCTATTGTCCCAAAAACATAGGAGGAATTGTCATGGAAACGTCCACGGCCACCCCGGCCCCCAAGATCGAATTGAACGGCCCGGCCCCCGATTTCGAGGCCAACACCACCCACGGTCCCATTCGCTTTTCGGAATGGGGCAAGGATAAATGGGTCATCCTCTTCTCCCATCCGGCCGACTTCACGCCGGTTTGCACCACCGAGTTCATCGAGTTCGCCAAGCGCTACCCCGAATTTCAAAAGCGCAACGTCAACCTGATCGGCAATTCGATCGACAGCGTCTACAGCCACATCGGCTGGGTCAAGAACATCGAGAAGAATTTCAACGTCAAGATTCCCTTCCCGATCATCGCCGACCTCGACCAGAAAGTGGCTCGGCTCTACAACATGATCCATGAGCCCAGCGCGGTCACCGCCACCGTCCGCTGCGTCTTCATCATCGATCCGAAGCGCAACGTCCGGGCGATGATCTACTATCCGCTCAACGTCGGCCGCAATTTCGACGAGATCCTGCGGGTGGTCGACGCCCTCCAAACCGTCGACAAGCACGGCGTGGCTTGCCCGGCCAATTGGAAGCCGGGCGAGGAGGTCATCGTCCCGCCGCCGGTGACCATGCAGGCGGCCGAGGAGCGGGTGGCCAACAAGGAGCTTCAGGTCACCGATTGGTATTTTTCCAAAAAGAAGATTTCCTAGACCCGATCGATCTTTTTCCAGGGATTGGCGAAAAATTTTGCCGGATTTTTCGGCCGGCAGAAACCGTCGCGTAGCCGCGAGAGGCCGCGGTAGATGCCGTCGTCGATCTTCGAGGACCGCTTCTTCGGCTGGGGCCGGGCTTCGCTTGGCCGCTCGGTTGCGGGATTTTCCCGGCCGGATCGGTTTTGCCACGAAGGAATTCCCGTCACTGGCATCAATCCTCCTTTAGACCGGAATGCCGGCGGCCGAACCGCTCAAGGGTTTGGAGTAGCCTTCCTCGATCACGGTCTTACCCTGGTGCGAGAAGGTGGTGCTGTAGCTCTTGGTGGGAATTTCGCTGACCGCGGCTTTGGCCACCGGTTTGGCGGCGGGCTTGCCCACCGGCTTGGCCGCCGGCTTGGCCGTGGCTTGGTTCTTCGCTTCGAGGGCCTTGGTCTGCTTGGCATGCCAGGCAACCTGATCCTTGGTCTGAGCCTTGTGCGTGTTGTAGAGCGCGACATTTTCCTTCACTTGACCGGCTTCGAAGGCCTTCTTGTCGGCGGCCTGGACCTTGTTGAAAGTCGCGATCTGGTCGGCCTTCGGCTTTTTGGCCAGGAACTTCGCCTTCACCTCGGCTTGGTGCGCGTGGAAGACTTTTTTCTCAGCCTCTTGCTTGGCGTAAAGCTTCTTCGAATCGCCGAGCTGAGCTTGCTGAAGCTTGGCCTTTTCGATTTCCTGCTCTTGCTTGAGGGCATCGCCTTCCCGGAGGGTGCCCTTGGGAGCCTTGGCCGCGCAGAGTTGATCGAGCTTGGAAAGAGCGGTCTTCGCATGGGAGGACTGAAGATGCTGGGCCACCCGGTGCTCACCGGCATCGCTACGCAGACTGACCTGGAGGGCTTGGGCCTCTTTGCGGATCGACAAGCCATCCAGCATCCCCACCATCCAGTTCGAGCTCAGTGCGGTTTCCAAAGTTTTTGTGGCGTCCGATTTCATTTCGTTTCCCCCTATTCGGCGGCAGCATTGCCGCGATGCCTTTCTGTAAAGCAAGGCCAGTGCCAGATATTACTCGTTGAAATTATTATGATTTTTGAATAGGTCGACTTTTTATTTGCACAAGTTGAGCCAATTGACCGCTCATCTTGTGAAGAAAGGCCGCTAATAAAAAACCCCCGGCCAATATGAAGGGGCGGCCGGGGGCTGTGGGTTCTCTTTCGAGAACGGAATATTTGCTCAGCTTTAAAAGCAAGGCCGATGCCAAAATTAAATATATGATTTTATTTAATAATTTTTATTAATCGAAAGGGTCGGAGCCGGGATTTAGCACAAGATGCGCAGAAAATTTCTCAACTCGTGCGAGCCTTTATTCGGAGAGAGTCTCCAAGCCGTGAGGTGGAGTCACGCCGGGCGCCAAGGGGAGGGCTGGAACTTCGACTTGGATGGCAAAGCCGGCGATACGGACTCGGAGGCCGAGATTCTTTTTCAGCTCCTCCGAATGGGAGGCCGTCCATTCCGGCTTGAAGCTCTTGTCCTTGAGATAGACGCAAGTCTCCTCGCCGCCCTCGAGGAGGGTTTTCACGCCGTGGGGAATGAGGATTTGAATCCGGTCGCCATGGGCCACGCCTTCGATTTCAACCGTGAGCTTGGCCCCGGTCGCGCCGGCATTGGTCAGGCTGTAATCTCTATAGCGGACGGTATTGCCGTCGGCCGAGACATGGAAGACCCGGACCTGCAGTTCCATCGGGCGATCCGAAATGCTGCGGATCAAGAAGGTTTCGGAGAAAGGCGAGCCGAAGCCTAGCGGCCAGGGCAGGTCCTCGCTGCTGCCGAACTGCTGATCGAGCTCCTTGCCGTAAAAGAGGAAGGTCCAAATGTCGCAATTTCCGAGCAGCTCGTCGTCGGCCGGCGCCGAGAGCACCCCGCCGGCCGCTTGGTTGGGGCTGTTGAGCGCCGCCGGCCCGCTATCCAAGGCGCCGCCCTCATAGGTGCCGGCCCCCGAAGCGCCGGGAGCCGATGCGCCGCCGCCCATGCCGCTGCAGGCGGCCAAGAACAGAACCGCCCATAGATAAGAGATGAAGTGGATGCCTCGACCCGGCGAGAAAAAAGACACGGTGACCCCTTAGCCCCTTCCAAAGCTGATTTTCGCTCCCGCTTCCCGGTAAGTTGCCTGGCCCGAAGAATTTAGCCGAGGAATCCCTTGGGGAGCGATCTAGCCCCTGACTATACTTAAGAGGATATAACGGGGGATAACGATGGAACAGCCCTTTTGGGAATGGATTCCGGGGGAGGGGGCCGTGGTCGCGGCGGCCATCCATGACGGCCACGGCCTGCGGGCCGAGGCCCAGGAGCGGATCTGCCTGGACGAGGCCGAACGGCTGCGGGAGGAGGACCCTTTCACCGCCGCCTGGGCCGCCCTGGTCCAGCCGCGAATTCGGACTTTCCGCTCGCGCTTCGAGGTCGACCTGAATCGGCCGCCGGAGCAGGCGGTCTATCTGAAGCCCGAGGACTCCTGGGGCCTCAAAGTTTGGCGGGAGCCGCCGGCTCCCGACTGCATCGCGGACTCCCTCGGGGCTTACGGCGATTTCTATTCCGGCGTCGAACGGCGGCTGCGTGAAATCGAAGAGCGCCACGGTTTCTTCGTCCTGCTCGACCTGCATACCTACAACCACCGCCGGGCCGGCCCCGATCAAGCGCCGGCCGATCCCGAGAAGAATCCCGAGATCAATATCGGCACCGCCTCCTGCCGGCGCGAGCTCTGGGGTCCCTTGATCGACCGCTTCATCGCCGACTTGCGGAGCTTCGATTTCCAGGGCCGCTCGCTCGACGTCCGGGAGAACGTGAAATTTCTCGGAGGAAATTTTCCGCGATGGATCCATCGGACCTTTCCTCAAAGCGGTTTGGCCTTGGCCGTCGAGTTCAAGAAAATTTTCATGGATGAGTGGACCGGCGAGCTGAACTTGGACTTGCACCGGGTCCTGGGCGAGGCCTTGGCCTCGACCTTCGGGGGCCTGCGAGCTTCGCTGCAGGCGATGGGAGGGCGACTTTGAAGTCGCGCCACCCGCCGCTCTCCGAGACCTGGAACCTCGAGGTCGCCCAGCGCTTGGCCGAAGGAAAGTCGGTGCGCCGTCGCCTCCCGCCCTGGGGCCGGCTCCACATGGATCGGGCCTTGCCCTTTCTCTGCCTCTACCGCCGGCCCAAGAGCCTGGATTTCGCCGGCACCGAGCGCTTGGTCATCGCCCAGGCCTCCTACCTCATGGTCGGCGACGAGGAAATCCAGCGCCGGCCGATCGCCCGTTTGCTCGAGACGATCATCGGCGAGATGACCCGGGAGTTCGGCGCCTTCCTCCTGCTCGAGATTTGGAACGGCCCGCCCTCGCGTAAGCGCGGCCCGGCGGTTCATCGGCCGACCTTTCGAGTCTGCGCCCGGGACAGCGCCGCGATCGCCCCGACCGCCCATGCCTTGAATCGGGCCTTGAAGGAATTCAGCCTCGGCGACCAAAGCTCCGAGGTCGATCTCGATCTCGGAGCCCATGAAACCGCGCCCTACTTGACTCCGCTCTTCGACCGGCGGAGGTGCGAGGCCTTGGGCTTGAACCTGCTGGGCCTCGAGATCGGCCCGATCCATTACAACCTCAAGGCCCATCAGATTTATCCCTTGCTGCTGCGCCAGCTGCAGCGCGGCCTGGACCGGGCTTTCCAAAAGACTTTCTTCGAATTCATGAAGACCCGGACCACCCAGCGGCCGGCCAACTACCAAGTCTTGGGCCGGCGGGCGGTGGTCAAGGCGGTGTGGGAGGTCGATCGCCAGCTCGCCGAAGTCAGCAGCGCCTTCGATTTCCTGCTGCAGGTCACCCCGGTGAACGCGGAGCATGCCTGGCGTCGCTTCAGGCACGAGGGCTACGACAAGGAGCCGGTCTTCTATTACCGTCACTTGCCGGTCGATCCCTCCCTGCTCAAGCGCAACCTCTACGCCGTTCCGATCGAGCGGGTCGAGGACCCGACCCTGGCGATGATCTTTCGCGAAAAGCAGGAAGAGTTGGAGCGGGAGCTGGGGATGCTGACCGACCGCGGGACGCCGCGCTTCATTTACGGAAGCCTCCAGCTTTTCGGCGGGGTCAGCGCCGAGCTCTTGGCGCTGGCCCAGCGGCTGCTGCGGATTTTTCCGCCGCGCAGCCGCGAGGAGGGCCATGCCGGCGCCTTGAGCGCCGAAGCTTTCGCCCGCCGGGCCGAAGAGGATTTCCGCTACTATCGGGCCCTCTACCCGGCCTTCAAGGCCAAGGTCGAGATCCGCGACGACATCGCTTCGGGGATGATGGTTTCGCGGGGCCGCCTCTTGATCGCCCGCGAGACTCGAGTTCCGGCTTCGCGGGTCGATGCCCTGCTCCAGCACGAGGTCGGGACCCATTTGGTGTCCTACTACAACGGCCGAGCCCAGCCCTTCCGCCAGCTTTACTCCGGTTTGGCCGGCTATGAGGAGCTCCAGGAAGGCTTGGCGGTGCTCGGCGAGTATTTGGTCGGCGGCCTGAGCCGGCCCCGGATCCGGCTCCTGGCCGGCCGGGTCTTGGCCGCGAAAGCCTTGCTAGACGGGGCCCAATTCGTGGACACTTATCGCTTGTTGAACCGGGATTATGGCTTCGAGCGCCGCACCGCCTTCACGGTGGCCCTGCGAATTCATCGGGGCGGCGGGCTGACCAAGGATGTGGTCTACCTCCGCGGGATCAACGAGGTCGTCCGGTATTTGCGGGAAGGCGGCGAGCTCGAGCAGCTCTTCGTCGGCAAGATCGCGGCCGCCCATGTGCCGGTCATCCGGGAGCTGCAATGGCGCGGCGTCCTGCGGCCGGCGCCGCTGTTGCCGCGCTATCTCCAGTATCCTGAAGCCCGGGAACGATTGCAGCAGCTCCGTCAGGAAACCAATGTGCTCGAGCGGATGGTGAAGAGAGGGATGATATGAAAATCGGATTCGTGGTCAACGACATCCAAACCGAAGAGCCGGGCTACACCACCACCCGCTTGGCGATGGCCGCGGTCAATCGCGGCCATGAGGTCTGGGTGATGGGCGCCGGCGACTTTGCCTACGATCCCGACGAGGACATCCACGCCCGGGCCCGCAGCGTGCCCAAGAACAAATACAAGGTCTCGGACATTTTCCTCCGCGATCTCCAAGGCAAGAAGGCCAGGACCGAGCGCATCACCGTCGACGCCCTCGACGTCCTGATGCTGCGCAACGACCCTTCGGCCGACATCGCCCACCGGGCCTGGGCCCAAGCCGCCGGCATCACCTTCGGCCGGGTGGCGATGCGCCACGGCGTGATCGTGCTCAACGACCCCAACGGCCTGAGCCGGGCGATGAACAAGATGTATTTCCAGCTCTTCCCCGAGGACGTCCGGCCCAAGACGATCATCACCCGGGAGCGCGAGGAGATCCGCGACTTCGCCAAGCAGCATGGCGGCAAGGTCGTGCTCAAGCCGCTCCAGGGCTCGGGCGGAACGAGCGTCTTCTTGGTCCGGCCCGACGACATGGCAAATCTCAATCAGATGGTCGAGGCGGTGAGCCGCGACGGCTACGTCATCGCCCAGGAATATCTGCCCAAGGCGGCCGAGGGCGACACCCGGCTCTTCCTGATGAACGGCGAGCCCCTCAAGTACAAGGGCAAGTACGCGGCCTTCCGCCGGGTCCGCAGCGGCGAGGATTTGCGCAGCAACATCCACGCCGGCGGCAAGCTGAAGCCGGCCTCGATCGATTCGGCCGCCCTGCGGATCGCCGAGATCGTCCGGCCCAAGCTGGTCGAGGATGGGATGTTCCTGGTGGGCTTGGACATCGTGGGTGACAAACTCATGGAGATCAACGTTTTCAGCCCCGGCGGCCTGGGCAGCGCCCAGAAGTTCGAGGGGGTCAACTTCACTCACGCCGTCATCGAGGCCCTGGAGCGAAAAGTCGAATACATGGGCTATTATCGGCGAAATTTCGACAACCGGGAGATGGCGGTTCTCTGATGCCGATTGCGGTTGAAATCTCCGGCCGATTTCCCCTATGCAGGGGGCCGGAGAAACGCAATGACCCTACAAGGCTGGCTCTGGACCGGTTTCCTGATCTTCATCCTCGCGATGCTGTTGTTGGACTTGCTGGTTTTCAACCGCAAGGCCCATGCCATCAAGATCAAGGAGGCCATCGGCTGGAGCATTTTCTGGATCGTCCTGGCCCTGATCTTCAACGCCGGAATCTATTATTTCGAGGGCCATGACCAGGCCCTCCGCTTTCTCAGCGGCTACTTGGTGGAGAAGTCGCTCTCGGTCGACAACCTCTTCGTCTTTTTGCTGATCTTTTCCTATTTCCGAGTCCCCAGCATCTACCAACACAAGGTGCTTTTTTGGGGGATCTTCGGGGCCTTGGTCTTCCGGGCGATCTTCATCTTCGCCGGCATCGCCCTCTTGCAGAAATTCGCCTGGCTCTTCTACATCCTCGGCGCCTTCCTGGTCTTCACCGCGATCAAGCTGGTCATGGAGACCGAGAAAGAGATCCACCCCGAGAAGAACCCGATTCTCAACTTCGTCCGCCGCCTCATGCCCTGCACTTCCGACTACGAGGGCGACCGCTTCTTCGTCAAGAAGGGCAACCGTTGGTGGGCGACGCCGCTCTTCATCGTCCTCATCGCGATCGAGACCACCGACGTCATCTTCGCCGTCGATTCGGTGCCGGCGGTGTTGGCGATCAGCCTCGATCCCTTCATCGTCTTCAGCTCCAACGCCTTCGCCATCCTGGGGCTTCGGGCGCTCTTCTTCGCGCTTTCCGGCATGATGCAGGCTTTCGTCTATCTCCACTACGGCTTGGCCGCCATCCTCGGCTTCATCGGCGTGAAGATGATCCTGGCCCACTGGTACAAGATCCCGATCGCCTATGCCCTGGGCTTCATCGCGCTGTCCTTGGTGCTGTCGGCCCTGGCTTCGGTGATATGGCCGCCCAAGGAGAAGCTCGAGCCGGTCAACGCCGATCCGCCGGCCTTGCCCTAGAGCCTCCGAAGCATTTGGCTAAATCCCATCCCCGGGGTTAAACTCGCCTTCAGCTATGCGAAACAAGAGCCTATTTGCCCGCTTCGCCAACGCCGCGGCCCGCAAGGCCGGTCAACCCTGGGCTTTTTCCATCGCCTTCGGCGTCATCCTGGTTTGGGCCCTTTCCGGGTTTTTATTCGATTTCAGCGACACCTGGCAGCTCGTCATCAACACCAGCACCACCATCATCACTTTCCTCATGGTCTTCCTGATCCAGAACACTCAGAACCGCGACAGCGAGGCGATGCACCTCAAGCTCGACGAGTTGCTCCGTTCCCACAAAAATGCCCACAACGCCTTGATGGATTTGGAAGAGTTGGACGAAGAGAGCTTGGACAAGCTCCGTGATCATTACGAGGAGCTAGCTCGCAAGGCTCGGGCCGGACAGAACATCAAGGGTTCGCCGGAAGTCGATCTTTCCTAGAATCGATGCTCGCGCTCGAAGTCCAGGAAAAGTTTGAACCCAAAAATTTTGTGTATTTGCCTAAGGTAGGTCGGGGAGGGCGGGAACTCCTCCGAACGGCTTTTGGGCCGTCGATCACCTTGAAGCATCCAATAGATATCGACTGACCAAGCTTTCCCCGGCCCGGCTTGAGGGCCGGGGAAAAAAGAGAGGAGGAGTTCCCGCCCTCCCCGACCGGGCAAAAACACCCAAGCCAGCGTAGTATCGGAATCACCTTTTCCGTCTTGCCTAGCAGCAACTTTTCAGCAAGCCTTCCAAAGCATGGCCATCGCGTCCCACAAATCCTTCGGCGAAACCCCCAAGGGCCGCGGCACCGGCGAAAATCCGCCGAACCGCTTCGAGCAGCTCGCCTGGGAAGACGATCCGGCCGCGGCCGACCCCGAAAGCCCCGGCCCGGCGACCCAATTTTTCAAGGACAGCTCCAAGTCGATCATCACTTATAACGACAGTCCCGACATCCCCTTCGAGGCCAGCCTCAATCCCTATCGGGGCTGCGAGCACGGCTGCGTCTATTGCTATGCCCGGCCCTATCACGAGTACTTGGGCCTTTCCTCGGGCCTCGATTTCGAGAGCAAGATCATGGTCAAGCTCGAGGCTCCGGCCCTGCTGCGGAAGGAATTGAGCGCCAAGAAATGGCAGCCCCGGGTCCTGGCGATGAGCGGGGTGACCGACTGCTACCAGCCGATCGAGCGCAAGCTCGGGATCACCCGCGGCTGTCTCGAGGTCTTGGCCGAGTTTCGCAACCCGGTCGGCATCATCACCAAGAATCACATGGTCACCCGGGATATCGACCACTTGTCGGAATTGGCCCGGCAGCGGGCCGCCTTCGTGACGATTTCCATCACCACTTTGGACCCGGAGCTGGCCCGGATCCTCGAGCCGCGGGCCGCCTCGCCGCGCCATCGGCTCGAAGCGGTCGAAAAGCTGGCGGCGGCCGGCATTCCGGTTGGGGTCAACGTGGCTCCGGTGATCCCGGCGATCAACGATTCCGAGATCCCGGCCATCCTGCGGGCCGCGGCCCGGGCCGGAGCCTGCCAGGCGGCCTATGTCATGCTGCGCTTGCCTTTCGCGGTGAAGGACCTCTTCACGGCTTGGTTGGAGGAGCATTTCCCGGATCGCCAGGAGAAGGTTTTGCACCGGCTCGAATCCTTGCGCGGCGGCAAGCTCAACGATCCTCGCTTCGGCAGCCGGATGCGCGGCGAGGGAGCCTTCGCCGAGCAGATTCGCCAGCTTTTCGTCATGGGCCTGAAGAAATCGGGGATGAAGATCCG
>DATEDP010000074.1 GCA_035281585.1 bacterium | reverse complement strand
GGCGGCGCTTTCGGCCAGGGCTTCCTTAAGGCCGTTGTTTCCGACGTCGATGCTCTCTAAGAATTGGATGAGCTCCAAGGTCGGCGGACTGGGCGGGAAGCTCGGCGGATCGGAGGTCATTTTTTCCTTCAATTCCTCGATGCCTTCATCGGAGTCTAAAAAGCCGTGATCTTGCAAGGCTCCGACGAGCTGATTGTCGTTGTCCAGGCCGGTCGTGTCCTTTAGCTCCTCGATCAGCGCGTCGGCATCGACGGCGCCGGCTGCGGGCTCGGTGGTTTCGGTGGCGCCGTTCAAGGTGAGACGTTCGGAGAATTGTTCGGGGATGCCGTCAGTGGCGGGATCGCCGCCGATGGTGACGTATTCGACCTTCTGGTTGATGTTGGCGTTATAACCTTTCTGGACGTTGTAGACGTCGGTCGAGCCGTCGGTATGAGTGACCGTGACCACCAAGATGTCGCCGTTCATGGTGACCGCCACCTCGTCGGAGGGCTTCACACTGATATTAGCGTCGGCATAAATCGTGTGGACCTGGGGCCCGGTGGCATCGGCGCCGTTGGGATTGGCCCAGAAGTTGATGGTCTCGCCGGCGAACTCCGGTTCGTAGAGGTAAGTGTTCTCGTCGATCTTCTCACCCTCGATGCTGGCGTCGGGCTGGGAAGCGGTTTCGGTCGTCCCGCCCGGCGTGAACTCGCCCCAAGTGACCACGCCGTCGGCGAAGCCGGCGTTGTTGGTGACCTGGTCCTCTTCGGGGGTGTTGATCTTGAGCGTGTCCTTGCTGGGGTCGAAGTCGTGAATGAAGTACACGGCCTCGGTGCCGGTGGCCGGATCGTTGACCGTGACCTTGACCACCGATTCGGGAGGATTGGACCGGGTGTCGGTGGTTTGCTCCACCGTGACATGGCCCGAAACCGGCGCCACGTCGATGGTGATGTCGTTGCTCCAAATGTCGTGGGTGCCGTTGCCGGTGAAGCCGATCTTGGCGGTCGCTTCGGTATAGACCCAGTTGTCCATGGTGCCGGACATGCCGCCGAATTGATTGCTTTGGGGCCCCTGGGGAACGCCGAATTGGCCGCCCATCGGGCCGAGGGGGCCGCCCATTCCCGGCGTCATCCCGCTGTTTCCGTAAAGCGTGGTTTGAGCCCATTGAAGCTGGGCCAAGAAATCGTTCCACTCCATCTCGGTGGGACGAGGCGTCTCGGGGTCGCCGGCCATGACCGCGTTGTAGTAGGCGTTGGCCTGCTCGAACCAGGCGACCAAAGCCGGGTCTTGGGTCGTGCCGCCGGTGCCGGGCTGGACTAGCCCCTTGCTGGTTTCGGAAGCCGAGGGGGCGTATTGCAGCGATTTGAGCGACGGCGTGGAAACGCCGGAAAAGTCGGCCATCGAGAAATCCTCCTGAGGATCAGACCCTTGTCGTCACAAGGGTTATCGTTTCGGAATCGAGCTAAAGTTGCATCATTGATTATGAATTTTCTCCTCTTGGCAGACAAGGCTTTCTAAAACTATAGAAACCATCGAAATCCTTGATAATTTTGCTTGAATCGCCGTCCGCCCCGGCCTAGCTATGGGCCATGGCCGGATTCCGTCCCTCTTTCTTCCGCCCCGAAGTGATTCGGGAGGCGGCCTATCATCTCGAATCTTATCCCGAGGCGATCAAACTTAACCAAAACGAGCTTCCTTGGGACCTGCCGGCGGAACTCAAGGACGAGCTTTTCGCCCGGTTGAAGGAGCTGCCCTTCCAACGCTACCCCTTGCCCCAGCCGATGGCCCTGAAGCGCCGCCTCGCCGAGGGCCTGGGCTTGAAGCCGGCCCAAGTCGAGCTCGCCAATGGCAGCAATGTCCTGATTCAAGCCTTGATCTTGGCGACCTCCCTGAAGGGCCGGGTCCTTATTCTCGACCCGACCTTCAGCGTCTACGAGATCGAGGCCAAGCTCTTCGGCAACCGGGTGATCAAGGCGGCTTTGCCCGAGCCGGACTTCGCCTTTCCGCTCGAAAAAGTCCTGGCGCTGATCCGCCAGCGCCGGCCCAATTTGATTTTCCTCGCCAACCCCAACGCGCCCACCGGGACGCTGTTCCCGGCCGAGGCCTTGCTGGAAGTGGTGAGGCGGGCCTCCTGCCTCGTCGTCGTCGACGAAGCCTACTTTCAATTTTCCCAGGCCACCGTGCTTCCGGCCTTGAAGAAAAATCCCAACCTGGTCTTGCTGCGGACCTTCAGCAAGGGTTTCGGCCTTGGCGGGGTCCGGATCGGGTATTTGGCGGCGTCCGAGAAGGTCGCGGAGAACCTCTCCAAGATCCTGATGCCTTATTGTCTCTCGGCGCTCAGCGAGGCGACCGCCCACTTCGTCCTCGACCATGCCGAGCATTTCGACCGGGCGGTGGCCCAGGTCTTGGCGGAGCGCGACCGACTGCTCTCGGCGATGCGGGCTTTGCCCAAAATCCATGTTTTCGATACCGCGGCCAACTTCATCTTGTTCCGGGTGCGGAGCGCCAAGGCCTGCTTCGCTCATCTGCTCCAGGCGGGGATTCTGGTTCGCGACGTGTCGAGCCATGGCGGCCTGAAGAATTGCCTGCGGGTTTCGGTGGGCCGGCCCGAAGAGAATCAAGCCTTTCTGCGGGCATTGTCGAGCTATCGATAGGCCCTTGAAAACCGGTGGTTTTTCAAGGGCCTGCTAAGCTAAGATTCCCCTTCCATGGGCTCGCCGGGTTTCATTTTGGTGGCGCTCGCCGCCTTCGGATTCCTCTTTTTGGCCGGGTGGTGGACTTGGCGGAGGCTGAGTCGGGCGAATTCGCTCCTCGGCTCTTCGCTGGATGCGACCGCCGACGGAATCCTGATCGTCGACAACCAGGGGAAGATGGTTCGTTTCAATCGCCAGTTCCTGAAAATGTGGCAGATTCCCGAATCGGCCGTCGCCCACCGCGATGACGCCGCGGCCCTGAACTTGGTCCTCTCCCAGCTAAAGGATCCGGAGGGCTTTTTGGCCAAGGTGCGGGAGCTCTACGCCCAGCCTTTCGCCGAAAGTTACGACCTGCTGGAATTCAAGGACGGCCGTTTCTTCGAGCGCTACTCCAAGCCCCAGACGGTGGGAAAGGAGAGCGTGGGAAGGGTTTGGAGCTTCCGCGACGTCACCGAGCTGCGGCGGCGGAGCGAGCAGCTCAGCCGGGCCAACCAAGAGCTGCAGAAAGAGATCGCCGAACGTTCCCGGGCCGAGGAGGACTTGATCCGGAGCGAAAAGCAATACCGCGATTTGGTCGAGACCAGCCACGACCTGATCTGGTCGGTGGACCTCGAAGGCCGGCTGACCTTCCTCAACCGGCAAGCGACTCGAAGAATCTACGGCTACGAGCCGGAGGAGATGCTGGGCCGGTCCTTCGCGGAATTCGAGACGCCGGAGCAAGTCGAGAAGGACCTCGCCGTCTTCGAGCGGGTGAAGCAGGGCCAATCCTTCTTCCAGAACGAGACGGTTCAGATCCGAAAGGACGGCACGCCCATCTATTTAAGCTACAACGCGATCGTGCAACGGGACGAAACCGGCAAGGTCGTCGGCACCACCGGAACCTCCAGCGACATCACCGAGCGGCGTCGGGCCGAGGAAAAGCTGCGGGAAAGCGAGGAGCGGATCCGGGCCATGATCGACCACGCCCTATCGGCGGTCGTCTTGGTCGACCGCGACGGCGTCATCACCTATTGGAATCCCCAGGCCGAGAAGACCTTTGGCTGGTCCTCGTTCGAGGCCCTCGGACGCAAGGACACCGACTTGATCATCCCCCCCCACCAAGTCGAGCTGTTCAAGAAGCTGCGGGGGCGATTTCTGCGGAGCCGTCAAGCCGGTCTGCTGAAACGCCGCCTCGAGGCCACCGCCCGCCATGCCGACGGCCATGAGTTTCCGGTCGAGATCACGGTGACGCCGCTCCGGCTCGGTAACAGTTGGATGTTCAGCGCCTTCGTGCTCGACATCACCGATCGCAAGCTGGCCGAGGAGGAGATTCGCCGCAAGACGATGGAGCTCGAGCGCTCCAACAAGGAGCTGCAAGCCTTCGCCTACGTGGCTTCCCACGACCTCCAGGAGCCGCTGCACAAGATCGTGGCCTTCGTGGATCGGCTCCGCCTCAGCTCCGGCGAAAGCTTGAACGAGAAGGGCATCGACAGCTTGGATCGAATCCAGAAAGCCGCCCTGCGGATGAGGTCGCTGATCGAGGATCTCCTGCAATACGCTCGGGTGACGACGCGGGCCCAGGCCTTCGAGCCGGTCAGCCTGGGGTCGGTGGTGGCCGAAGTGCTTTCCTTGTTCGATTTGCGGATCGCCGAAACCGGCGCCAGCCTCGAGGTCGGTCCGCTGCCGACGGTGATGGCCGACCGCTCCCAAATGCTCCGGCTATTTCAAAACCTGATCGGCAACGCCCTCAAGTTTTGCAAGTCCGGCGAAAAGCCCGAGGTCCGGATCGCGGCTCAGGATTCGACGGTCGAAGGGCAGGTCGAGATCTTGGTCGAGGACCGCGGGATCGGCTTGGATCAGGAGTTTTTCGACCTGGTGTTCAAGCCCTTCCAACGGCTCCACGCTCGCAGCCAATACGAGGGAACGGGGATGGGGCTGGCGATCTGCCAGAAGATCGTGGACCGGCACGGCGGCGAGATCTTTGTTCAGAGCGAAGCCGGCCAGGGCGCGAAATTCATCGTCCGCTTGCCGAAACTGGTCAAAAATTCAATTTCGGCTGCTTAGCGTTGGCGATCGACAGCTCGGCCGCGGTCCGCGAGGCGAATTCCTTGAAGCGCTTGGCGCCCTCCGAATCGGGCTTGGCGACGACGATCGGCTTGCCCTCGTCGCTGCCGATCCGGGTGTCGAGGTCGATCGGAATCTCGCCCAAGAAGGGGACCCCCAGCTCCTGGGCCTTCTTTTGGCCGCCGCCGTGGCTGAAAATATCGCTGCGGCCCTGGCAGTGGGGGCAGGAGAAGAAGCTCATGTTCTCGACCACGCCCAAGATCGGGATTTGAACCTTCTTGAACATCGCGACGCCCCGGACCACGTCGGCCAGGGCCACGTCTTGGGGAGTGGTGACGATGACCGCGCCCGAGATCGGTATGAGCTGGGAGATCGAGAGCTGGGCGTCGCCGGTCCCCGGCGGCAAGTCGATGACTAGGTAGTCGAGCTCCTCCCAGGCGACGTCCTCGATGAATTGCTGGAGCATCCGGCCGATCATCGGCCCGCGCCACACCGCGGCGTCCTCGTCCTTCATCAGGAAGCCGATGCTCATGTTCTTCACGCCGTACTTTTCCAGCGGGATCAATTTCTTCTTGGCCTCGTCGACCAGCGGCGGGGTGTTCTTGAGGCCCATCAAGGTCGGCAGGGACGGGCCATAGATGTCGGCGTCGAGGATGCCGACCTTGGCGCCGCTCTGGGCCAGCGATAGCGCCAGGTTCACCGCGACGGTCGATTTGCCGACGCCGCCCTTGCCGCTCGCCACCGCGATGATGTTTTTGACTTTCTCCAGCCGGCCGCCGGGGCCGGGCCGGTTGCCCGCTCTCACTTCGGAATCCATGGTCACCTTCGCTTCCTTCACTCCTGGCACCGCCAACAGGGCGGCTTTGACGTCCTTCTCCAGCTTCTCCTTCAAGGGGCAGGCCGGCGTGGTCATGACGACCCGCAGCGAAACGACGCCGTCCTTTTCCTCGAGGTCCCGGATCATCCCCAGGGACACCAGGTCCCGGTGGAGGTCGGGATCCTCGACTTTTCCCAAGGCTTCAAGCAAAGCCTCTCGCATCGAAACATCCTCCCAAATCAGGAGGCCGCAGCCCTAACAAGGTAGCTATACGGAAATCCACATCTTTTCCAGACGGCTTCCGATAATGGCGATGGACCTGGGGCCTTATGAAAACGACCGTCAAAGCTTTCCATTCCCTTCTCCCTCTCTTGCTGCTGATCTTGCTCGGCGCCTGCTCCCGCTATATCGAAGGCGGGGTCTTTTTGGATAAAAACGGTAATAATATCCAAGACATGGGCGAGCCTAACGTTTCGGGCATTCAATATTCGGTGACCGGCGACGGGAGCACGGTCCATGGCGGGGTCACCGATGCCGACGGCAAGTTCCTGATCCGCATCGAAAGCAACAAGCAGGACGTCAATTATTGCGTGAGCGTCGACTCGGCGGCCGGCTTGGTCTTCCCGGACTTGCCACCCGCCGGCAAATCCTTGGAAGTTTCGGCCGACGAGGAGGAGGCGGACGACAAGAACGGCGTCGATGACGGCGAGGACGGCGAAGACGAAGAGGAGCAGGAGGCCACGCCCGATCCCGATGCTTGCCCCAAGGATTCCGACAATAAGCCCGAATGCGGCGACAGCCGCTGCGACGACGAGCCGGCTTGCATCACTCACACCGTCAAGTCCCTCCAGGCCTGCGACAAAACCAAGCTCAGCGAATGGAACATGCAGCTCGACGTCCCGGTGGCCGTGGATTATTCGAGCCGCATCGCCAAGATCGAGAAGACCAACCAAACCGCGAAAGTTGGCGACACCGTCGGGCTGGAGATCGTCTTTCCCAAGTCCTGCACTTTCAAGCCTTTCATTTTGCCCAAATCGCTGCAGGTTTCCTTGGGCAGCGCTTACGATCCGATCACCCGCGAAGTCTTTCTCTCCAAGGCCGTCGCCGAGCGACCCTCGCAGCTGTTTTACAACGACACGCCGCGCTTCGGCCACGACGAGCTGATCACCTATCTCTTGCCGGTTCAGGTGATCGGCGGCGGCGCCTCCGGCGACGAGGAACTTCAGCTGCAACCCAAGCTGGTCTGTCCTGACGGCAAGGAGGTCCTCTCCAACCTTCAGGTCCTCCTGATCCAATCCTCCTCGTCCTCGGGCTCTTCCGACGAGGCCTACCAGCTCAGCTCCGAAATCACCGGCGGCTGCCCCGAGCTGGGCGAAAGCGGGGTGCTCATCAGCTCGATCGAGCACGTCGGCGGCCCGGGTATGGTGGAGTCGGCTTATGCGCTGACCATCTCGGGTGGATCGAACCACGTCACCCTGGAAGATCTTCCTGAATTCTGCCATCAAGTCGGGCCGACGGTCGAATGCGACATCGAGGCGTCGGATTCGCTGACCAAGCTCGGCCTCTCCTTCAATTTCCAGATCTCGGAAAGCCTCCCCAAGCCGGCCACGATTTCCTTCGGCTCCAAGCTTGAGGTCGAGGGCGCCGTGTACAACGAAGCCCCGGTTTCCTGTACTTACGAGTGAGGGGGAGCCTTTTTTAGGCTCCTTGCATCGCCTCCGCCTTGCAGCTAGATTTGAGGCGCCGCCGCGGCCTCTTATGAAACCACCGATTTACCTCGACTACCATGCCACCACGCCGCTCGACCCCCGGGTGTTCGAAGCGATGCGGCCTTATTTCGTCGAGCATTTCGGCAATGCCGCCAGCCGCCAGCATGCCTACGGCTGGACCGCCGAGGCCGCGGTCGAGAAGGCCCGGGGCCAGATCGCCGCCGTCCTCGGCGCTTTGCCCCAAGAGATCATCTTCACCAGCGGAGCCACCGAAGCCAATAACCTGGCCTTGCTCGGCCTGGCCGAGGCGATGGCCGAGAAGGGCCGGCATTTGACCAGCGCCGCCACCGAGCACCGGGCGGTGCTCGATCCCTTGCAAGAGCTGGAAAGGCGCGGCTTCGAAATCACTTTGCTGCCGGTCGATCCGGCCGGCCGCATCGACCTCGATCGGATCCGCGATGCGATCAAGCCCGCGACGATCGCCGTGAGCTTCATGGCCGCCAATAACGAAATCGGGACGATCCACCCGCTTGCCGAGGTCGGCGCGATCGCCAAGGAGCGGGGAGTTCTTTTTCACTGCGATGCCGCCCAAGCCGCCGGAAAGATTCCGCTTGATGTCGAGGCGATGGGGATCGATCTGCTCACGGTATCCGCCCATAAAATTTACGGTCCCAAAGGGGTCGGTGCACTCTACGTTCGCTCCCAGAACCCCAAGGTCCGGCTCAAGCCCCAGCTCTTCGGCGGCGGTCACGAGCGCGGCCTGCGCTCGGGCACCCTCAATGTGCCGGGCATCGTCGGAATGGGCGAGGCCCTGGCTTTGGCGGCGCCCGACATGAAAGTGGAGGCGGTCAAGATCGGGGTCTTGCGGGACCGGCTCTGGAACAAGCTTCAGGCGGCGCTCCCCGAGATCCGCCGCAACGGCGATCCGGTCCACGGCTTGACCCAGAATCTCAACGTCACTTTTCCCGGCGTGCCCAGCGATTGGCTGATGATGGAGCTGAGGGAGCTGGCGGTGGCTTCGGGATCGGCCTGCAGCTCGGCCTCGCCCGAGCCCTCCCACGTCCTGCGGGCCCTGGGGCTTAAACCCGAGGAGGCCAAGGCCTCGATCCGCTTCGGTTTGGGCCGATTCACGACGCTGGAAGAGGTCGACGAGGCCGCGGCGAAGGTCGTCGAGAAGGTGTTGCAATTCCGCAAGATCCATGGAAACTCTTGAGGGAAGGCACGGAGGAAATCATGATCCAATTGACCGACCGGGCGATCGAGCAAGCCAAGCAGATCGCGAGCAACAATCAGAAAGCGGGCTTTGGGCTTCGCATCGGTATCACCGGCGGCGGTTGTTCCGGTCTATCCTATAAGATGGACTTCGAGGAAAAGCCCGGCGAGAACGACCGGGTCTTCGAGATGAACGGCCTCAAAATCTACGTCGATCCCAAGGCCTACCTCTACCTCAGCAACATGACGATCGACTACCACTCGGACATGATGAGCTCGGGCTTCACCTTCAGCAATCCCAACGCCAAGTCGACCTGCGGCTGCGGGACCTCGTTTTCGGTATAGCAAATCCCCCCTTTTTCAAAGGGGGGAGATTTTCAATGGACAGCGAGCCTGGCTCGAACTAATCCCTTCGCATGATCCGAAAAATTCCCTGCCTTCTCTTGCTGCTGCCTTTCCTTGCCGCCTGCGGCGCCAATCGGGTTTCCCAGGGCGGGCCCTACAAGCCCAAGGCCTTCGTCACCCCTTATGAATATTTCAGCAAAACCCGGCCGGCGGTGCTGACCGCCCAGGACGAGGTGAAGATCCAAAAGACCGAGTCGACCCAGAATATCGGCGAAGACACCAGGGAAGACCATACCCAGGCGATCATCATCGGGACTTTGGTCGGTGTTTCGGTCATCGGCGGCACGGTGGCGGGGATCCTCCTGGCACGGTAGGGGCGACCCTTGCGGTCGCCCGGGCCACGACGATTACAGGTTCAAGAACCACAACCCATCTTGCTGATGAACCTTCCCCTGCCGCTCGAAGCGCTCGAGATGCTTTTCCACCATCTGTCTTTCGAAGCAGGCCTTCAGCGGATCGCTGAGGTGGCTGGCCTTATAGATGATGCCGACTTGGGAGAGCTCCTGCAACGACTTGGGTCCGGCCTGAAGGCTTTCCAATAGCTTGCTGTCCCGTTTCTCGAAGGCCGATTCGAACTTCTCCAATTTCTCCAAAAATTGCTCGCGGTCGTAGATTCGGCCGCCATGGCTGGTGACGTAGTGCCGGCAATGGAGGTGCTTCACCTTGCGGATCGATTGGAGGAACTCGTCGATGTCGGAAGAGATATTGGCGTACCAGGGGCCCAGCGGCGTCAGGTCGATGTCGCTGGTGTAGAGCAGGTCGATGTCCTCGAAAAAGAGCGCCAGGTGGCCGGGCGTGTGCCCCGGGATATGCAAGGCTCGGACCCGGTGATTCTGCAGGGGCACCAGATCGTTGTCCTTCAATGTCAGGTTGACATGGCCTTCGAGGATGTCGAGGCTGGAGAAAATTCCCTTGAGCCATTGGACGTAGTTCGATTCGCGCTCGCTGTCGGCGTATTTGAGGTAATTTTCAAAGCTGAGCAGGGCGGCCAAATCCTTTTCATGGCAAATGAAGCGGGCTTGGCGGAAGAGGTGGTTCAGCGAGCGGTGATCGACGTGATAATGGGTGTTCAGGACTTGGTGGACGATTTTTCGCGAGGCCAATTGCTCGAGATAGGTGAAATTGGAAGAGGGATCGACGATCGTCGTGCTGGATCCGTCGTGGATCAGCACCGAGTTTGAAAAAAAGAATTCCCGCGAGTTCTTGGCCCAAATGAACTCGATGTCACCCAGTCGGGTCCCATGCTCGGTTTGCTCAGGAATTCCACTCATCTTACTGCCGTTTGCCTCTCAATATGAAAAAATTCTCAAAAAGAGAATAGGGGGGCACGGCTCCCACTTTCGGCTCTAGCCCTAAGGTATTGTTTTCTCAAGAATAAAATCGTCTTTTGGCGGGGAAAAATCGGCCCAGTCTTTGGCATGAGATGTGCAAAATTTTGGGCAGGGGACCTCGTCATGGAGAAAAAGCAGGACATGCAGGCTGAGAAAACCCTAGCTCCCCCCGATTCAATGCACGGGGAGGAGGCTGGAGATGCATCCGACCCGGCGGCTTTTCGGGAAGCTAAGCTCTTTCTGGGAAAAGATCGGGCTACTTTGACCTTCTTTTTAGAGGAAGAGGTGGCTTCCATTCACTATGACATGCTCCGTGACGAGATCTTTTACCGCGGGCACAACGTCAAGAACATGACTATGGACGCGAGACATTGGCTGGCATTGGAGAAATTCGGCGAATATTTGGCCGATGACTCCCGTTCCGGCCCCTTGCTCAAGGCCTATCGGCGCTGCCTGGAGCACTTCCGCACCGATTATGGGCTTCCGGTCTGAAAATCCCTTGCGGCTTCTCCAATGCCGACGCTAACTTAGAAGCCGAATGTCCGAGATCCGCAACATCCGAATTCCACCGCGAATCGATTCTCTCCCGCTGCCGGAGCGGGAGGTTCGGGAGCAGCCGGCTCAAGACTGGCGGTACCAAATCCAGGGTCAGCGATTCGACTACCGCAATGGGCAAATTCTGCTCAACAACCAAAATTTGGCGCATTTGATCGGCGAGAACATCACCCACTTGAGCGCCCAATATTGGACGACGCTCTCGCGCCGACTGGCCCGCTATCGCGACTGGGCGACGATCAGCGTCGACGATCCTGAGGCCTTGGCCAAGTTCTCGGCCTTGCTTCACGCCCTGCTCACCAAAATTTTTGGCCGCATCAAGAAGAAGTTCGATCAGACCATCGACGGCGTGAGCTTTCATCTCGAGGACGGCCAGCTTTTGCTCAACGGCGTCAACGTGAACGCCTTCTTGGAGATGGCGCGCAAGCGCCGAACCGAGAAGGGCCGGGTCTTTCTCAAGGGCCTTCGCAACCGTCTCGCCCTCCTTCAATCCAACCGCAACGGCAATCCGAACTACGAGAAGATCCGGGAAACCGTCGAGCGCTTGGCCAATGCGATCGAAGCCGAGCTGCGCCATTGGGTCCCCGAGGTCATCGCTCTCCCTCCGCCACTGCTTCCGCCCAAAAAGGAATAGGGCGCTTTTTTTTGTGACCCATTCCCGTCGCCCTCGTCCGAGGCTCCGAACCCTATCCAGGAGAGCCTATGCGCCAACGCGTCCTCGCTTATCTTTCTATCTGTATCACTTTGCTTTTTACGGTGGGAATTTCCTGCGGAGGCGGCGGTGACGAGCAAGTCGCTTGCGATCCGGCGGCCCAGACCGGCTGTGAAAACGGCCAAGTATGCGAGGAGGTTCAAGGCGGAGAGCCGGGCTGCTTCGAGCCGGTCAGCCTTCAGGCTTCGGTGGTCGATCTCGAAACGGGACAGCCGCTTTCCGGGATCCAAGTGGTGGCCTTGGACGCCAACGGCTCGCCGATCAGCGGCATTTGCACCACCGGTGTCAACGGAATCTGCACTTTGACGGTATCCTTGACCCGCGATGCCAACGGCAACACCGTGGAAACCATTTTCCTTCGGGCCGACGGCGCCGGTTATCTCACCTTTCCCGGCGGGGCTCGGCCGCCCTTTCCGGTCAGCACCAGCGGAGCCCAGGTCGATGCGAACGGCGTCTTGATCCTGGATCCGGCCTTGACCAAGGTGGCTTTGATCGCCTTGCCCGATCCCGATGCCTGCCAAGGCTCGATCGCCGGAACCGCTGAAAACCCGGCCGCCGACACCGGCGTCTTGGTCGTGGCCGAGACCACCTTGGCCGCCACTCCTTGCGGCATGGACCCGGAAACGCCGGGTTTCGCCGCCGGCAGCCTCCATGGTTTCACGGCCATCGCCGACAAGGATTCCGGACAGTACCGGATTTTCAACCTGCCTTCCGGCTCCTATGCTGTGGCGGGCTATGCCAAGGGAGCGAACTATAGCTCCGATCCCAACCCCGTTAACATTTCCGGAAACCAGGAGGCGGCGGTCAACCTCAGCATCCTCGATGAGAACACCGCCACCGCCTCGGGCAATGTCGAGTTCGCCAACGCCCCCAACACCGACGAGAGCTCGGTGGTTTTCATCGTCGAATCGACCTTGATCCAAGTGAACACCCAGGTCGTCATCCCCGACGGCGGTGGAACGACCGTGGACGTGCCGGTCTTGCTGCGCGGCGAATCGGTTCCCGGCTTGCGCCAGGTGGTCACCCAAAACGCCAGCAGCTTTGAAGCCGAGGGCGTTCCGGCCGGCAATTACGTCGTTCTGGCCGGCTTCGAGAACGACCAGGCGGTGCGCGACCCCGACGTTTGCATTGGCGGCACCGAGGTGCAGCACATCACCTTGAACCCCGGAGCGACCGAAACTTTGGAAGGCTTCAAGATCACCGACGCTTTGACCAACCCCGATCCCGATGCCAATGCGCTGGTCGGCTTGAATCCGGTCTTCTCCTGGGATGACGATTCCTCGGAAGAAGCCTATTACCTCTTCCTCTTCGACGGCTTCGCCCGCAAGATTTGGGAGAAGAAAGACATCCCCGCCGTCAGCGGCCAGAGCCGGGTTTCGGTCAACTATGGCGACGGCGGCGATCCCTTGGGCGGAGTTCCGCTGGAGTCCGGCCAATTCTACCAATTCCGGGTGATGGACATTCGGTTCCCCGGCGGAGGCGGCGACACTTCCAAGCAATGCCCGATCTCGCTGACCGAAGATTTCCGCGGAGTCTTCGAGGTCCAGTAATCGCCGGAGGGCGCGCAGCTCTGGCATAAGACCTGCATTTCTCCAGGGGTGCTTTTCGAATTGCCCCACCGCTACCCCTTGCTAGGGCCGACCTTGGGACTGGCTGCGGGAATTTACTATGCTGCCGAGCGAGGAGCTCTGCCGCCTGCCGTTGATGTCGTCCTCGGGCTGTTCTTTATTGCCGTAGGATGGCGGTTCCTCCGGCTCCGAGCCTTGGCATTTTGCGGCTTGGCTTTCCTTTTGGGCATCTGGCGGGCGGCGCCAATTTTTCAATCCGACTTCTCCGCAACCCTGAGAGAATGGATGGCCGAAAAGCGGACGGTCCATTCGGTTTTTCGAATTCGCGACTATCCCCGTTGCTCGGATCGGCATTGCGCCAGCGCCGCCGACTTGTTGGGGTGGGAAGACGGCGGACGTTTCCGGGCGCTTGAGCCCGCCGGGATTTCCCTCCGAGTTTGGCAGCCCGCCGCCGATTGGGTCCCGGGCGAAATCTATGTCGCCGATTTGAAATACTCGGCGCCGCGCCGCTTCAAAAATTCCCATAGCTTCGACTATCCCCGTTATCTTCGCCGCCAGGGAATCGCCGCCTTGGCCTCGGCTCGCGACTTGAGCTCGGCCGAGCTGCTGGTGCCGGCGCCGGCTTGGCAGGTGGCGGCGGCCCGTTTCCGCTTTGAGCGCCTGGCTTGGCTTCGTTCGGTTTTGCCGCCTGGCGCCGGCCGGGCCATCCTCGAGGCCCTCCTTTTCGGGGAAGAGTCGGGCATCGAGGAGCCGGTGGCCGAGGTCTTTCGCCGTCTTGGCCTCACCCATGTGCTGGTGGTCTCGGGCCTGCACTTCGTCTTCCTTTCCTTCTGCTTCTACTGGCCCCTCTCGTGGGTCCTTTCGGTCTCGCCGCGCCTGTCCGATGGCGGTGGGGCCAAGGTCTTGGCTTTGGGCTTGGCTGCGCTGCCGATTTTTTTTTACGCCACGATGGTCGGCTTCAGCCCCTCGGTGCTGCGCAGCCTGGCCGGCTCGGCCCTCCTTTTCCTCGCCGCTCTCACGGGCTGGCGGCGGAGCTTCTTGTCGGCCTTGCTCCTGGCCTTGGTGATTTTTCTGCTGGCCCGGCCGAGCCTGCTTTTTTCGGTTTCCTTCCAGCTTTCCTTCGCTTCGGTCGCGGCCTTGGGCCTGATGGCCAAAGCCTGGAGCAAGGAAGGCCCGGCGCCGGCGGGCTTCGGCCGAAAGCTGGGCCGCCGTTTGGCCGGCGCCTTGGGCTCGGCGATCGGCGTGAACCTGGCCTTGGCGCCATGGTTGGCCGGCCAATTCCACGAATTCTCGCTCTTGGCGCCGGTGGCGAATTTGCTTTTCGTTCCCTTTTACACCGCGGCGCTTCCCCTGGGTTTGGCGGTCGCTTCGCTCGGGGGCTTGGGCTCCGGAGTCGGTGCGTCGGCGCTGCTCGCCTTGCATCGCGGTATTGGCTGGATCTTCTTCGCCATGGAAAAGCTCGCGGCTTGGCCCCTCGCCAGCCTGCTCGTCGCCCCCTGGTCGCTTCCGGAGTGGCTGGCCTATTTATTCCTGCTCCTGGCGCTTTTCCGGCCGCGGCCTTGGAGAAGCCTGGTCTTCGGTTCGGCGGCTTGTCTTCTTTTCCTTGGACTTGGTGAGGCCCAGCGGGCGAAGGCGGTGCCGCGGGGCGAGCTCGGCTTGACCATGTTCGACGTCGGCCAGGGCGAGAGCCTTTTGATCGAGCTGCCGGAGGGCCAGGCCTTGCTGCTGGATGGCGGAGGCTTCCCGGGCAGCGATTTCGACGTCGGGCGCAACGTGCTGATGCCCGAGCTGCTGGCCCGCGGCCGGCGGCGGCTCGAAGCCCTGGCCTTGAGCCATCCCGACGCCGACCATGCCAAGGGCCTCCGCTACATCGTGGATCGGCTGCCGCCCGGAGAATTTTGGATCGGGGCCGGAACCGAAGGCCACGCCGGCTTCGCTGCTTTGAGGGAGCTGGCCCGGAGCCGGGGCGTGGCCCTGCGTGTTTTGAGTCAGGGCCAGCGATGGAAATTTGGAGGGGCCGATTTCGAGGTCCTTTGGCCGCCGCTCGATCCGGCCGGCAGGTCGGACAACAACTTGAGCTTGGTCCTGAGGGTTTGCCATTCCGAAGCCTGCCTGCTCTTGACCGGCGACATCGAAGCCGAAGCCGAGGCCTCGCTGAATCGGCTGGCGCGGGAAACCGCTTTGCTCAAGGTGGCCCATCATGGATCGAAGACCTCGACCACGCCCGAATTTTTGACCGCTTGGCGGCCGAAGCTCGCCTTGATCAGCGCCGGCGAAAGCAATCGCTACCGATTGCCGCATCGGCAGGTGTTGGAGGAATTGGAAAGGCGGGGCATTGCGGTCTTTCGAACCGACCGCGACGGCGAGCTGCGGGTGAGGGGCCTTAAGGTGTCGCCAATTCCCAGCCGCTGGTCCGCCATCCTAAGGGCGGCTTCCGGATCAGGGTCATGATGACCGGGAGCTCGCTGCCGTCGGTCAGCTTCACCAGCAAGAAGCCGTTGGCGATGTTCTTTTGCAGCTCTTGGACGTCCTTCACTTCGACCGTGGTGACGGGGTTGGTGGCGAAGGGGCTGTCTTTGTATTTCTTGCCGTATTTTTTGAAATACTTTTGAGCGATCTCGGCGGTCCGGGCCTGGGAAGGGGTGCGGCCGCCGCAGGCGGCCAACAGCAGAAAGGGAAGAATCAGGGCGATCGCCAGGGCTCGTTTCATGGGCTCGGACTCTAAGCAAATCCCTTTGAGGCAAGCAAGCGCATTGTCATTCCGAGGAGGTAGGGGCGGGCCTTGCGCCCGTCCGATGCATGAGGCTGCCATTTCCGCAGATGGGGCATCCGCAAGGGACGCCCCTACAATTCCCTTTTCCGTTGGCGATTCTCGAGGATCAATTGGGTCAGCTCCCGGGTGATCCTCCCGGTCGCGCCCCAGATGACGTGCTGCTTGAACTGAAAATAGGGCATTTCGGTCAGACTGTTGAAGAATTCACCCCGTTCCAGCCGAAGATTTTGCGGCTCCAGCAGGTGGTCCAAGGGGACTTCGATGATCCCGGCGATCTCGGTCGGGTTCAATTGATAAACGTAGGGATGGGGAATGATGCCGACGTAGGGCGTGATGTGATAGCCGGTCGGGGTGATCAGCTGGCCGAGCTCGCCCAAGACTTCGACTTCCCGCGGAACAATGCCGAGCTCCTCCTCGGTTTCGCGAAGCGCGGTGTAAAGGAGGTCGGGGTCGGAATCTTCCCGGCGGCCGCCCGGAAAAGAAATCTGCCCCTTGTGATCCCGGACCTCCATGCTTCGTTGGGTAAAGAGCAGGTGACAGCGCCCGCGATCGAGGAAAAGCGGGACCAAAACCGCCGCCGGGATGAAATCGCCCGGGGGCAGGATTTCTTTTTTTCTTTGCTCCAAAAGTTGAACGATTGCTTCCTTCACCGGTTCACCGCATCCAAGGCATTGTCCTGGGAGATCAGGCCGCTTTCCTCGGGCCCCAGGTCAGAGTCTTGGCGGCGCTCGATCGGATGAGCTTCGGCGGCCACCGAGGTCACCCGTCCGCCGCCCATCAGAATGTCTTTTTCGGCCTGGGCGAAACGGGTTTCGGCTCCCCTTGGAACTCGAAGGTTGTAGCCCGCGGGGATCTTTCGGACACCGTCGAGTATCGCCTCGCTGAAATGGGGATTCAAGCGGGAGATCTCGGCGTAGGAAGCGCCGGCGGCGGCGACCAAGTCGGGAAAGCGCGTCGGGTTCTGCAAATAATAATATTCATAACGGAGCCGCGGCTTGATCTTGAGCTTGCCGAAATGCTGGGGGTGTTGGTTGGCGAGCTCGAGGGCGGCGAGGAAGCAGGGGTAGAAATTTCGCGAGGCGAAGCCATAGACTCCGCCCGAATAGTTGAGGATGATCGTGGCGATGTCGCTGGTGCCGAGGCTGTCGACCGCGCGGCTCAGGGTGGCGCGGCCCGAGTTGTAAGCGTTGATCGCCAGCGGCCAAGTGCCCAGAGCTTGGTAATTGTCGCGGAGCAGCTTGGCGGCGGCGTGGCTGGCGAGGATCGGGTCGTTGCGCTCGTCGGCCACGCCGTCGATGCTCATGTAAAGCCGGCCGGTTCCGGGCATGAATTGCCAGATGCCGCTGGCACCGACTTTGCTTCGGGCCTTGGTGTTGAACATCGATTCGACGAAGACCAGCCGGGTAATTTCCACCGGCACCCCGTAGCTGCTGAAGATATCCTCGATCTCTTCCATGTATTCGCCCGAAGCCGCGAGGCCGGTGAGGAACTTGTCCTGGATTCCGGTTTGACTGCGCAAACGTCCGTCCTCGGTGGCGGCGTAAAATTTGTCGGGATCGGGGTCGCTCTTGAAGAGGTCGTAGATTCGCCGCTCCTCGCGGTCGAGCTGGCCCAGGGTGTAATCGGCGGCGGCCAAGCGCAGGAGGATGGCCCGGATCCGTTCCTTCTCGTCGCGGATTCGCTCCTTGCGCAGGACCCGGCGCTCGCTGTCGCTCAAGCTGGAAATGTAGATATCGCTGAAATCGAGGACCGAGTAGATCCGGCTCAAGTCCCGGGTATCGTGGAAGATCTCGTAACGCCGGTCGTATTTGGAATAAACCAGTTTCCAGAAATCGACCGCCGATTTGATCTCCGGTGGAACCGGGAAGTCGTAATGGACCAGCTTGCGGCCGGCCTCGTTGGTCAGCTGGTTGGCCGGTCCCTTGTCCTCTTTTTTGGCTTTTTTCGCCTTTTTCTTTTCCTTCTTGGTCGGAGCGACTTCGGCGATCGGTTCGGGAACCAGCGGTGGAGCGATGTAGGGCGAGGCCGGGGCCGGAGTGGGCGGGGGCGGCGGCGGGGCTTTTGGCTTGGCCGAGGGCCAGATCAGCGGGACCCCGAGCAGGGTCAAGACCACCAGCGCTTTTCCGCCTTGAATGAGAAGTGCCTTGTGGGGTGCCAGGTTCATGACGAATGGACTACCAATTCAACAAGGTTTCGAGGATCGCTTGGCCCCTTTGCTTCTCTTTCCAAAAATTCTTCCCCTTGCCGTTCACGATAAAGGCGTAAACGAAAGCCTCCGAATCGGAGTTTTTGGGAAACGCATATCCCGACAGCGAGCTGACGCCGTTCAAGGTCCCGGTCTTTCCAAAAAATCGGCCGGCGATATCGCTCCGCCGGAACTTCCGTCTCAGTGTACCATCCACTCCAAGCACGCTCAAAGAGGAAAGGAAGTTTTGGCGCAGAGCCGGATCGGCGTAAGCGGCTTGCAAGGCCTGAGCCAGGGTTTTGGCGCTGAAGCGGTTGACCTTGGAGAGGCCGGAGCCGTTCTCGATCTCGACTTCGGAGGTGGCGACCCCCAGCTCCTTGAGCTTCTTCAGGATGGCATTGACGCCCTTGGCCGTCGTCCCGGGAGCTCCTTCGGCCTCGGCGCCGAGCGCCTTGGTCAGCTGCTCGGCCATGAAGTTGTCGGAGCGCTTGTTGATCTCCTGGAGGATGAGGCTGAGGGGCAGGCTGCGGTGCTCGACCAGGACCTTGCTTTTTGCAGGAGCCGGACCGAATTCGGTCTTATCCGGCAGGAGAATGCCTTGGGCCTTGAGCGACTCGCGCAGCCGCAACGCGGCGAGAGTCAAGGGCTGGTGGATCGAGATCCGATAGCGCAGGGGCTCGGACTTGAGGGCGATGCCGCCGGAGATTTGGACACCCAGCTCGTCACCGTCGGCGGCCTTATTTTTGACGATGATCCGGCCCTTCCGCCGCTGGGTCAGGACCTCGCCTTCGATGGGAAAGCCGGGCAGGGGAGGGTCGATCTCGATTTTGGCGGGGCTGCCGACCGTTTCGCCGGGACTGACGTTCAGGAATAAGAGATTGTGGTCGATCGACAGGGCTCCGACGCTGCAATTGAAGCTGGCGTCGCGTTGCCGGCCTTGGAATTGACCCGGGAAGTCGCCATCGTCGAAGTGGCTACCGTCGACGCTTAAGACCTCGACCACGCGGACGCCCTTTTCCTTGAGCCGGGCGGCCATGGAATCGAGAGCGGCGCTATCGAGCAGGGGGTCGCCGTGGCCTTTGAGAGCCAGATGGCGCAGGCGGCCCTTGTCCTTCTTGCCGGCTTCGAGGCCGACCAGCTGGGTTTTGAAGGCGTAGTCGGGACCGAGGCTGGAAAGGGCCGCCAGGGTTGAAAGCACCTTGGTATTGCTGGCGGGATTCAGGGGGAGGTCGGCGCCCCGGGCATAGATGACTTTGCCGGTGCTGGCTTCCTCGACGATGATTCCGACTTGAACGTCGTCGGCGACGCCGGCCATCAGTTTTTCGATGGCCGATCCCAGCTCCGCTTGTGAGGCTATGGCGACTTTGCTAAGAGTGAGCGCGAAGATGAAAAGAAAAGCGATTCGGATCGGCTTCATTATAATCTTCTTTCTCCTAGCGGCTTGCGCCCGTCAAGAGGGGCCGCGCGAATTTTCGGTCGCCATCGAAAGTTTTCCCTCCAACCTCGATCCGCGTTTTCCCAACGATGCCTACTCGAGCAAGCTCCAACAGCTTCTGTTCAACGGTCTGCTCAAATACGACGACGAGCTCCGCTTGGTCCCGGACTTGGCCGAGCGCTACGAGTATCGCTCCTCGACCCGGATCCGGCTCAAGCTGAGGCCGGGCATCACTTTCCATGACGGCCGGCCGCTGACGACCCGCGACGTCCTTTACACCTACAAGACCTTGATGGACCCGAAGAAGCGCTCGCCGCTTTACGAGACCTTCAAGAAGATCACCGAGATCGAGCCGATCGACGACCTCAGCCTCGAGATCGAGATGGCCGAGCCCTTCGCGCCCTTCCTCACCGCCTTGACCGCCGGCATCGTGCCTTATGGGGTCGACGAGGAAAGTCCGGTCCGCTTCGCGTTGCGGCCGGTGGGCACCGGGCCCTTCCGTTGGGACGGCTACCGTAGCGATCAGTGGATCCGCTTGAAAGCCAACGCCGAGTATTTCGACGGCCCGCCGGTCTTGCCGGGCTTGGTCTTCAAGACCATCCGCGACGACACCACCCGGGTCTTGCAATTGCTGCGGGGCGAGGTCGATTTGGTGCAGAACGCGGTTCCCCTGATCATGGCCCAATGGATGCGGGAAAAGGCCAAGCTGGCGATGGAAAGCGATGTCGGCATCAACTATGCCTATCTGGCCTTCAATCTCCGGGATCCGAGCCTCCAGGATCGGCGGGTTCGCGAAGCCATCGCCCGGGCCATCGACCGCGACAAGCTGATCGAGTTTCGCTTGAAAGGTTTCGCCCGCAAGGCGACCGGCATCCTCGCTCCCTCCAACTGGTTTTATGAGGGCAATGTCAGCCAGTACCCCTACGATCCCGACGGGGCCAAGCTCTTGCTCGACGAAGCCGGCTTCAAGGACCCTGACGGGAAGGGGCCCTTGCCCCGGCTGACCTTGAGCCTCAAAACCTCGAACAAGCGCGACCGGGTGGCCATGGCCCGGGCCATCGCCGACCAACTCAAGCAAGTGGGGATCGATTTGCAGATTCGGCCTTATGAGTGGGGGACCTTCTACCGCGACATCAAGACCGGAAATTTTCAGATGTACAGCTCGACCTGGGTCGGGGTGACCGAGCCCGACATTTATTATTATGCCTTCCACTCCTCTCAGGTCCCGCCGAATGGGGCCAATCGCGGCTATTACTCCAATCCCGAGGTCGACCGCTTGGTGGAGGAGGGGCGCCGGGAGACGGTGAGCTCGGTCCGCAAAAACGTCTACAACCAGGTGCAAAAGATCATTTCCCACGACCTGCCCTACGTCAGCCTGTGGTATGAGGATAACGTCGTCTTCATGCGGCCGGAGGTGCGGGGCTATCAATTGCGGCCCGATGCCTCGCTGGAGGGCTTGGTGCGGACGTCGCTGCAAAACATCGAGGGCGAAAAGGCTGCCCTCTCCCCCCCTCCTTTGTAAGGAGGGGGGAGGTAGAGAGCTGGCGTTTTGCAAAATTTTTGGCATGACGCCTAAGCTCTACTCCTCCCCAACCCTCCCCTTACAAAGGGGAGGGAGTAAGAATATGCTCAACTATATCTTTCGCCGCCTGCTCTTCCTTATCCCCACGCTCTACGCGGTGGTGACGCTGGTCTTTTTCCTGATCCACCTGATCCCCGGCGATCCGGTCGACTTCATCGTCGGCGAGCGGGCGATGGCGGCCGACCGGGCCCGGCTGACCAAGGAGCTGAAGCTCGACAAGCCGCTCTGGGTTCAGCACAGCTATTTCATCAACGACTTGCTTCACGGCGACCTCGGCGAGTCGCTTTACGATCACAAGCCGGTGGCCCAGCTGATCCGGGAGAAATTTCCGGCGACGCTCAAGCTGGCCTTGTTCGCGATGCTGATCTCGGTGAGCCTGGCGCTTCCGCTGGGCCTGATCTCTGCGATTCGGAAAGACGGGGCGGTCGACAATTCGGCGATGTTCTTCGCCTTGCTCGGGATCTCAGTCCCCCATTTTTACCTGGGGCCGCTGCTGATCTTGGCTTTCTCGATCAAGTTAGGTTGGTTTCCGGTCTCGGGCGACGAGGGTTTCAAGGCGGTGCTTTTGCCGGCCTTCACCTTGGGCACGGCCTTGGCGGCGATTCTCTCGCGGATGACCCGGGCCTCGATGCTCGACGTGATGCGGGCCGACTATGTCCGCACCGCCCGGGCCAAGGGCTTGAGCGAGCGGACCGTCCTGCTCAAGCATGCCTTCCGCTCGGCGTTAATTCCGGTCGTGACCATCGTCGGGCTCCAATTCGGCGCCTTGCTCGCCGGGACCGTCGTCACCGAGAAGATCTTCAATTGGCCGGGCATTGGCAGCCTCCTGCTCGGCGCCATCGAGCGCCGCGACTACCCGGTGGTCCAGGGCTGCGTCCTGACCATCGCCTTCACCTTCATCTTGGTGAACATGCTCACCGACTTCCTCTACGCCAAGCTCGATCCCCGGGTCTCTCTGGGTAAGACGGCTTAGGAGTCTGACCAAAAGAGCCAGCTTATGCCGTTAACGAGCCCGAGCGGATTGATTCCGAGCAAGCAGGTGCCGCCAAAGCGGTTGGCCTCGTCGAAGGGTCTTGCCAAGAAAGAAGCTGTGAGGTTGAGAACGTCGAGGCTGAAATTAAAGTCCTTTGGCGAGATGCGTGAGGGAGCGCCGATGTTCAAAGCAACGCTCGCTCCGGTAGTGAATTTCACTTCGCCGGAGCTCGGCAAGGGCTCGGTGAAGCCCAGGAGGGGACCTGCCGATACGTCGAAGGGGATTTCGGGATCCACCGGCCTCACACCGACGGTAGGAGAGAAGGCCAGGTTTTCACCGTCTTCGCCATCGCTTCGCCCCACCCACCAATATTGTCCGCTAAGGCCGAAACCGAGAGGTCCCAGATATTTCGGGCTAAAGTAACGGACTCCAAAGCCAGCTCCGGCCGAGTAAGTTCCGGCCAGGTCGGGGGCCTTGGTTTCCCTTTCCAAAGCGGCGCCGACCAGCGGGGCCGCCTGAAATTGCCATCGGCCGGGGGATTCGGCTCTCTTGGGCCAGGGGCTAGGGGAATCTTCCTGCGGCGGAGTCGCGGACGGTTGCGCGGGGGCCGCGGGCGCTGTGGCAGACAAAGGCCGGATTGGGGTCATGAAGGGTTCCAATTCTCCGAGCCGATTGGGGTTTAATCGACCGAACAAACCGAAGGTTGCAAGATTTTTCACCTTCGCTTGGGCGGCCATTTTTGTTACGGCACTCCGATGATCCTGCCCTTGCATGTCGATTTGAGAGGCCTGCCGGCATTGGTGATCGGGGGCGGGCCCCGGGCCGTCCGCTGGGTGTATCTTCTCAGCGAGGCCGGCGCCAAGCCGAAGGTCTTCGCCCCCGAGCTGAGCTTCGAGCTACGGGATCTAGCCAAGGCCAAGCACTTGACCTGGGTTCGGCGACCCTTTCGCGCCGCCGATCTCGCGGGGCTTCCCTTGGTGGTGGCGGCCTCGGACGATTCGGCCTTGAACCGGCGGGTCGTGCGAATGGCTCGGGCCAAGCCGAGTTGGGTGATCTCGGCCGAAGATAAATATCCGGGAAATGCTTGGATGCCGCCCAGCCTGCGCCGCGGTGGGCTCCTGCTTCACTTTGGCTTGCCCGGCGGCCTGCGTCCCCATCCCTGTGACGAGGAGTTGAGCGCCTGGCTCAAGCGGCGCTTGGGGCGGATCTTCGGCCGGGAATGGGAGCCGGTCTGGGAAAAGATTCGCCGCCTGAAGGTCGGCTCCCGCTTGAAAGTCGATTTGCCGGCTTGGCTGAAAGCGGCCAAGCGAAACCGAATTCACCGCTCCCGGTTTTGACCCGGGTCGCCAAAGATGCTACGAAGGCTCCGCCCATGAACCCCTATCTTTTGTACATCAGCTTTGGCGCCTATCTCACCGCCGGGATCCTGTACTTGCTGCAACTGATCTTCGACAAAGACAGTCTGGGGCAAAACGCCCTGCGCCTGACCGTCTTGGGTTGGTTGATTCAAACCGTCTTGTTGGTCCTGCGCTTCGTCGACTCGGGCTATCCCTTCCTGACTGGCAGCGTGACGAGCTATCTCTTCACCGCCTGGGTGGCGGCTACGACCTTCCTCTTGCTCAATTTGCGCTACCGTTTCTCCATCGTGGGGGCTTTCATTCTCCCACTCATTTCGGTATTTTACCTGCTAGCGTGGTTTTCGCGGGAAGACTATCGGGCCGGCTCAGCCCTGATGCACAGCCCTTGGGCCAGCGTTCACATCATCTTTAGTTTTCTCGCCCTGGCGGTCTTTTCCATCAGCTTTGTTTTGGGAATTATATTTATTATTGAGGAGTTCCAGTTAAAGTATAAAGTGTCGCCCAAACTATTTTTGAGGCTGCCGAGCTTGGAGACGGTCGAGCAAACCCACGCCAAGGCCTTGACCGTCGGCTTCGCTCTGCTAAGCGGGGGCATCGTCACCGGGGCCATCTGGGCCAAGACCGTCACCGGCGTCTATTTCTTTGAGGACGCCCGGCAGCTTTGGGCGATTTGCGCGTGGCTGATTTACGCTTTCTTCCTGCAGGCCCGCTTCGCCGCGGGATGGCGGGGCCGGAAGGGCGTTTTGCTTTCTTTGATCGGGTTTGCGGTGATCCTGTTCACCTTTTTGGGAGTGAAACACAACTGATGCAGCTTTGGGTCCTAGGTCTGAACCACAAATCGGCGCCAATCGCCGTTCGGGAGCGCTTCGCGGTTTCCGATGCCAAGGTCGGGGACTTCCTGACCCGGGCTGCGGCTTTGCCCCATGCCGGCGAGCTGGCCCTGGTTTCGACCTGCAACCGGGTCGAGGTCTACGGCGTCTCGCGCCACCCCGAGCAGGCCCGCCGCCAGATCGCTCGATTTTTGGCGGAGTTCCAGGGCGTTTCGGAAGCGACGCTCGAAGCCCACCTCTATTCTTACGAAGGCCAAAGCGCCCTCCGTCACGGCTTCCGGGTCTGCTCCAGCCTCGACTCGATGGTCGTCGGCGAGCCTCAGATCCTGGGTCAGATGAAGGAAGCCTACCGCCTGGCTGGCGAGGCCGGCACCACCGGGCCGGTGCTCAATAAATTTTTCCACCGGGCTTTCAACGTGGCCAAGAAGCTGCGAACCGAAACCTCGATCGCCTCCCATCCGGTTTCGGTCAGCTACGCCGCCATCGTCCTGGCCAAGCAGATCTTCGGCGATTTGAAGGGCAAGAACGCCCTGGTCCTGGGTGCCGGCAAGATGAGCTTGCTCGCCATCCGTCACCTCAAAGCGGCCGGGATCGCCCAGCTCTATCTCGCCAACCGGACCCCGGAGCGGGCCGAAGAGATCGCCCGCCAAGTCGGCGGCGAGACCATTCCCTTTGAGAAATACGACCGGTGGCTGGCCGACGCCGACGTCGTGGTCACCTCGACGGCGGCCGAGCAGTATATCGTTGTGCCGGCCCAGGTGCAGGAGGCCATCAAGCAAAGGAAGAATCGCCCGATGTTCTTCATCGACATCGCGGTTCCGCGCAACGTCTCGCCCGAGGTCAACGACCTGCCCAACGTCTACCTTTACGACATCGACGACCTGGGCCAGGTGGTGGAGGCCAACAAGGGCGAGCGGATCAAGGAGGCCGAGCGGGCCGAAGTCCTGCTCGAGGCCGAGGTCGAGGACTTCGCCAAGGTCCTGCGGACCCTCGAAGTCGCTCCGACGCTCTCTTCGCTTTCCCGGAAATTCGACGGCATTTGCCGCCGGGAGCTCGACAAGACTTTCCAGCGTTTGCCCCAGCTCGACGCCGAGGGGCGGGAGGCGGTCCAGGCCATGGCCTACGCCATCGTCAACAAAATCCTGCACGACCCGATGATCGCCCTGAAGGAGGGGAAGTCGGAGGAGGATCAGCCGGATTACAGCGCCTTGGTTCGGAAGCTGTTCAAGCTGGACGAGGCGTAGGCTTGCCGGGTCATCCTGAGCGAAGCGAAGGATCTGCGACTGGCCAAGAAACTATGGGGCTCAAGAGCTCCTTCGTCTCTCCGGAATCACCCTAGGATGACCGAAGGGGATTGGTCCTTTCAAAGCACCCTGGTGGGTCGCAGATCCTTCGCTGCGCTCAGGATGACCGAAGGCCGACAATTATTGACTATATGCCAGGCCGCCTCTATAGAAGGGCGGCTTTTTAAGCAGATCTCGAGGAGAATTCGATGGCCTTGGTTTACTTTGAACGGGAAGGGAAAACCTTGAGCGTCAATTCCGGGCAAAACCTCCGGAAATTGGCCCAAGACAATGGGGTGAACCTCTTCCGGGGAATTCGCAAGATCTTCAACTGCCACGGTTTGGGGCTCTGCACCGCCTGCGTGGTCGAGGTTTACGCCAACCGGCCGATGGACCTGAATCCCCGCACCGCGATGGAAGAGAAGAAGCTCGAGGGCTTCAGCAACCCCAAGCTCCGCTTGGCCTGCCAGGTCAAGGTCCATGGCAGCGTTCGGGTGAAGAGCCAGCCGGTGGAATTCATGGCCGCCCAGCCCAATTCGGTTTCGCCCCCGCTGGTTTCGGGCAATGGTATCTGAGGCTGGGGAATTGGCTGTTGATGTTTTGAGGGATTCTCATTAAAAGCCGGGCATTAGAATCGGCCCCCATAGCTCAGTGGATAGAGCATTGGCCTCCGAAGCCATGTGCGCAAGTTCGATTCTTGCTGGGGGCGTTTTTGAAAATTGGTTAACGAGCTTAGGTCCGCGCCTTCCATGGCAAAATCCAAATGGTGCTCGCGGAACAAGCAGCAAGGCCGAATTTACTCGGCCGCGCGCAGCAAACTCGCAGAGTTTGCGATTATAATGGGGCGGTAGCTCAGCTGGGAGAGCGACGCGTTCGCAATGCGTAGGTCGGGAGTTCGATCCTCCTCCGCTCCACTTTTTTCTTCTTCTGGGGAATGGGCAGGGATAATTTAATTCGCGGAATTGGCGGAGTACGATCCAGATGCGTGTTTCCCACAAGATCCTTTCGGTCCTTGGAGCTTTTTTCCTTGGCCTGAGCGCGGCCGGCGCCGATGAAGCCGCGATCTTCATCGATCCGAGCGACCCGACCCTGATCCGCCGCACCGAGATCCCCTTCGCTTCGACGGTATTGCTCAGCGTCGCCGACCTTCCGACCCAGAGCCTGACTCATCCCAAGATCCTTTTCGGCCGGCAGAAGTTCTCTTACCTCAAGCCAAGTCCCGACGGCCAAGTCCTGGCCTTCAGCGTCGATGGCGTGGCCAGCGATTGGAGCGGGCTTTACGACCTCAAGACCAAGAAAATCAGCGAGGCCAGCTTAAGCTTCGATTCCGAAGCCCTGGCCCCCTACTGGACCCACGATGGAAGGAAGGTAGCCTTCGAGAGCGAAGAGGCCAACGGCCGCCGGGTCCTCCGGATTTATGACGTCGACCAGGCGACACTCTGCAGCCTCGACGGCCGGTTGGCCAAGAACAAGTATTTCGACTTCCACAAACCTTTTTGGAGCGAAGAGGGCGATAAGCTCTATTTCCAAGTCGACGTCAACAACACCTACCGCCGTTCGATGGGGCTGAAGCCGGTCGTCACCGCGACCCGGATCGGCGAGGTCGGCCCGCGCTGCGAAGGCTTCGTCTTGCGCAGCGTCGAGCGGTTCATGGCCGAGGTGCCGCTCAAGTCGCTGCCGCCGGAAGCGATGGCGCTTTCGCCCCAGGGGACGCCATGATCCGCGCCATTCTCTTCGATTTCAATGGAGTGATCGTCGACGACGAGCCGGTTCATTTCAAGCTCTTCCAGAAGGTCCTGGCCGAGTCGGGGATCAAGCTGGGCAAAAAAGATTACTACGCGAAGTATTTGGGGATGGACGACTTCGACTGCTTTGCCGCCGCGGCCCGCGATGCCGGCAAACCGGCCGACGAGGCCCAGGTCCAGGCTTGGATCGGAAAAAAGTCGAAATATTACGATGCAGAGATGGAAACCAACACGCCCTTCGTCCCCGGTGTCCTTGATTTCATCAAGGTCTTGTCGGCCAAGCATTACCTGGGAATCGTCTCGGGCGCCCTGCGGCGCGAGATCGAGATGATGCTGAAGCGCGGCGGGGTGGCCGAGGCCTTCAGCGCGATCGTCGCCGCCGAGGACATCGAGAACGGCAAGCCCGATCCCGAAGGCTATGACAAGGGGATGCGGCTGCTCAACCGCGACTGCGTGGCCAGCGCCGACCTCCTCCTGCCGGCCGAATGCCTGGTCTTCGAGGATTCGATTTGGGGCATCCAGTCGGCGGCGGCGGCCGGCATGCCGGCGGTGGCTGTGACCACCTCCTTCGCCGCCTCGGCGCTGCCCGGCGCCAAGCTTTACCTGAAAGACTTCCAAGGACTCGACGCCGAAGAGCTGCTCAAGAAAGTGGGGTAGGAAATGACGCGCGGATGCAAGATCGTTTTCGACTTGGAGACTCAAAAGACCTTCGACGAGGTCGGCGGGCGCAACTACGAGGACCTGATGATCAGCGTCCTCGGCGCTTACCGCTACGACAACGAGTCTTACGAATGCTTTCTCGAATCCGACCTTCACCGCTTCGAAAACCTTTTGATCGATTCGCCCTTGCTGATCGGCTTCAACATCCGTAAGTTCGACTTCCCGGTGCTCCAACGCTACTGCCAGATCGACTGCTCGAAGCTGCCGATGCTCGACTTGATGGAGGACATCGCCAACAAGATCGGCCACCGGGTGGGCTTGGACAGCGTGGCCCAGGCGACCCTGAACGTCGGCAAGACCGGCCATGGCTTGGACGCCATCGACTTCTTCCGCGAGGGCAAGTGGGAAGAGCTTAAGAGCTATTGCTTGAACGACGTGAAGATCACCCGCGAGGTCTATGAATACGGCGTTCAAAACGGCCACGTCTACTACCTGACCCGCGACGGCAACGACCGCAAGAGCGTCAAGGTCGAGTGGGCCAATTTTCCGCAAGCCGTCGAGGCGGCTCCGGTGCCGGCGGCCCAACAGTACAATCTCATTTTTTGAGGAAAGCTATGCGCGCACCCGTCCCCACCACTCCCGAGGGTTTGGCCAAGCTGAAGGAAGAGCTGAAGCGGCTCAAGACCGTCGACAAGATCGAGAACATCAAGGACATCGAGACCGCCCGGGCTCACGGCGACCTCTCGGAGAACGCCGAGTATGCCGCCGCCAAGGAACGGCAATCCCACATCGCCGGCCGGATCTCGGAGCTGGAGGCACTGATCGCCAACGCCCAAGTCATCGACCCTTCCACGCTCGACCACGACAAGGTGGTTTTTGGCGCCACCGTCCGCCTGAGTGACACCGACAGCGGCGAAGAGCTGACTTACCAAATCGTCGGGGTTCACGAGTCCGACGTCAAAGGCGGAAGGATCTCGGTCGAATCGCCCTTGGCCAAATCGCTGATCGGGAAGTCGGTCGACGATCTGGTGAAGCTCACCACCGCCCGTGGCGTGCGGGAGTTCGAGGTCCTCGAAATTAGCTACAAGTAGGGGAGGGGAGTTCGCGGTGCTGCCGGCTTTGGTGTTCTGCCCGGTTGGGAGCCGGGCACGGATACCTCTCCCAAAATTCTGCCCGGTCGGGCTACTCAGCCCGAAAAATCCGCTTCGCCATAAAACTTAGGGTCTTCCTTCGTCAGCCCCTAAGTTTTTGGCTCCGACGGATTTTTCGGCCTTCGTACGCCCTCCCTCCTGCAGAGATATTTTGGGAGAGGTATCCGTACCCGGCCCCCAACCTACCTTGTGGCGTGCTAGAACTTTCTTTTTTCGATTTCTTCGAAGCGTTTGCGCAGCGTTGGCGGGATCTCGAGGCTCTTCTGGGCCTTGTAATCGAAATACACCATGACCGTGCTGGCGTTGGCGACCAGCCGGTGGGTTTTTTCCTCTTCGACCGTGTATTCCAAGGTGAAGCTGGAGCGCCGCAGCTCGGTGGCGCCCAATCCGATGAGCAGAGTTTCATTGAGATAGGCCGGCGATCGGTAGTCCAGCTTGAGCGAGGCTACGATGACGCTGTTTTCCAGCACATAGTCGGACTTGGTGAAGTCGAGCTCGGGGAAAGCCCGGAAATAGGCCACCCGCGACTCCTCCAGGTAAGTGACGTACTTGGCGTTGTTGACGTGACCCATCAAGTCGACGTCGGCGAAACGTACAGGAATGCGGATTTGGGTTTTCCAGTCCATGACCTCTTTTCTCCCGCCGAATTCGTGTAAGTCAAGATTCCTACGCAACTTTCCGGCAAGCCGTCCGAGCCAAGCCCTGAATTCCTGCCTATCTCAAGGATGGACCGTATGGAAACCGGCTCAGGCCGAAGCATTGGGAATCCTGCGTCCCAAGGGCCTGGCGAATCGCCTTCTTCAGCCCAACGATGGATCGGGCCCTTGCTCGCCCAAAGCGAGGGCAACGTTCAACGCGAATTGCTTTCGCTGCTCGGCGAACGCGACCCCGAGCTGCTCGGCGAAGGCTTGATCTCGCTCGCCGGCCGACAGGAGAGGGCGGGGCGCGAGGCCTTCGCCGCTCAAATCTACTCGACTTTAAGCCAAGCCCCCGCCGGTGAATTGCCGGCCTCGATCGTGGAACGCGCCGATCGGCGTCTCGCTGCGCTGAGCGGCCAAGGGACGATCGGCGACCGGGCCGAGGTCTTGGCCCGTCACTTCGTGCAGGAAGCCACCGATCCCGTGACTTTGCTCGCGATGACCGTCGGCTCGACGGCTTACGCCACCGCCCGAGCCGGCTTGCTCTCGCGCTTGATCGCCGCGCCTTCCGGGGTTTTCACTCGGGGTCTGGCCGCTCGGAGCTTGGCCGCCGGCGGAGCCTTTGCCTTCGAGGTCCCGGCTTTCTGGGCTACCAACAAAGGACTGCGCGAAGCCCTCCGGCCCGGCAGCCAATCTTGGGACCTGGCCAGCAATGCCCGGGAATTGGCGACGCTCGGCCTCAGCTTGGGCGCGCTCAAGCTGGCCGGCTTCGGCGCCACTTCGCTCCATGCTCGCGCCGGCCTGCGCAATGGAGTGAGCGCTTCGCTCTTCCGCCAAGCCGGAATGTTCACCGGCATCCTGGCCGGACACGGTCTCGAGCGCTGGGCCGGCTTGCGCCCGGCGACCGACGGCGCCACCGCCTTGTTCGAATCCTTGGTCCTGCTCCTCCAGTTCAATGCCGGAGCGAGTTTAAGCCATCAGTTGCTCGGGTCGCGCTGGGCCGGATCCCAGGCCATTCTGGAGGGCCGTCTGCAAGCGGCGATCGAGCGGCCGCGCAGCACCGGCGCTTCCTGGAGCGAGGGGCTGGGCCGACCGATGGCGATGGCCATGGCCGGAGCCGATGGTGGTCGTCCGCCCCGGCCTCCCGGTGAAAGCAATGATTTCAATCGTCCCCAGATTTCCCGCACCGAGGGCGCCGGCAACGGGATTTCCGATTCACCGGCCCGGACTTGGCAGGAGCTCTTCCGAGAAGTGGTGGCTCGGGGCCGACGCAATGAAATCGAACGGCTCAAAAACTTGCTGACCGAGGCTTTGGAGCCGCAAGCCGATCGCAGCTACATTGCCAAACAGCTCGAGCGTTGGCGAACCAAGGACCCGGAGGAATGGAAGAGCGGGATCGATCGGGTCACCGAAATGTTGGAGCGGACCCCGGCGATTTTGCAAGCGGTCCAAGACATCGCCGGATTGAGGGAATTCAAAGCCGATTGGGATATTCGGCCCCACTTCACCAAGGGCAGCGAGGTTCCGATCCAGCTCGGCAAGCAGGGCTATAACAACGTGCTCATGAGCTTCGTCGATTCGGTGCGCGAAGCCATGGCGGCCCGGCCCACGATCGTCGGTCTCCGGCAATTCCTGCAGCCGCGCCAGCATCGCGGTGACGTGGGCTTGTTGTTGGAGCGGCCCGACGCCGAAGGGACGACCGTTTACTTCAATTGGCGCAAGGCCGGGGTCAAGATCCGCTTCAGCTCCCAGGGCCATCTGACCGGAAGGATCGAGGTTCGCCAACCTTTCAGCGAGGGCAGCACCGTCGCCGAGATCGAGGCCTTGCCGGCGGAGCCGGTTCAGATGCCGACTTCCGGCCGGCCGAAGCGCAAGAATCGGGCGGCGTCGGCCGAGCGGGCGGCTTCCGAGCGGACGATTCCCGGTTCCAGCTACGGGCCGAACCGCGGAGAAAACCCCACCGAATGGGCCCTTCGGCTGCTCGAAGCCAGCCGATCGGAGGACCGCGAAGCGGCCCATCAAATCGTCTTGGAAATGGAAAGGCGGCTCGCCGATCCGGCAACCGAGAAAATGACTCGGGAGATGGTCGAGCGGCTGGTGGTCTTGACCGGCCCGGCTTCTCATTCGCCGCGCAG